>NZ_JBQDBE010000002.1:0-107909 GCF_052090685.1 Gulosibacter sp.
TTCGAATCCCCTCAGAAGCGGCCGAGCACTGATGCTCCGGCACTTGGTCGCTGAAGCAACGGGAGCGAAACCATGATTGAGAACAATCGCGCCGAAGAATCATTCGACGACATGCCTGAACCAAGTTTCGGACCAGAAGAGGCGACCGCGCCCCCGCGTCCGATCAACTGGAATCTGCTCACCTCGCATGACCTTGAACAGGAGTTGCTCGCGCTCAACCGATGGGTGAACTGGCTCAGAGTTGAATACGGACTTCCAGCATCCGAGATACCCCCGCTCTGGCATCGCCACCCGGAACTGCTCTGGGAGTTGTCAGCGCTGCACCTGCATTGGCTCAGTGCATATGACGCGGAGCAAGATGGCTCAGCACCGTTCGGCTGGCACCGCGACTTTGCTGATGCCCGCGGGCGGCTGCGCGACTGGGTCGCTGCAAGCGGCACTCGACGAGATCGAGATCGCCCCACCAGGCAGACGCCCTGGCCTGGCGAAGAGAACACTCAAGAAGTTGTAGAGCAGGTCATTCACGACCGCGAAGCCGACTTCGTTGACTTCGTGCTCGATCAGGTGCGTGCCCGCGAAGCAGCAGAGGATGCGTTCTACGCAAACATCGACTTCGAATCTGGCGAGGTGCGTGAGTAATGCCTCGACGATACGAGAGGAAGACCGACCGCCGTAGCAGGGAGGAGCGCAGGTACTCGGTGCGAGCTGAACACCGAGAGCAACCGGATACAGAGCTACTAGCAGAACTGCTCATTCGCTTCGCCCTCCAGGATGCGGGCGAAGCTCGCGCCGCTATTGCAGACCCGCGGAATGGCGCCCTGGCAGGGAACAGGCCCCGGGCGTAGAATGGAGTCGTCCGCTGTGGAAGTGGATGTTGTGGTTCTTAAACCCTTGCGCTTCGACGCTTGGCAAATTTACGTGGCCGTTCCGGCCTAGTCCTACAGCCTTTCGGCTCTTCTCACGATCAACATTCACAGTTGAACATTCCGCGGTGGGCATTCAGAACCACACATTGCGGAGAAGTGTCATGAAGAGCCAAAACCCCAGCCGCACCGCGGTCGATGATCTGGTGCGCCCCTCAGTGCCGTCCGGCGGCGCAGTCGCCGTCACCTACTTGCGCGTGTCTACGAAGGAGCAGGCAGAGAAGGGCGGCACGGATGAGGGGTACTCAATCCCTGCACAGCGTGAAGCGAACCGGCGCAAGGCCGAGCAGATCGGCGCGACGATCGTTGAGGAGTTCGTGGATGCTGGCGAGTCTGCACGTAAGGTAGACCGGCCCGAACTGATGCGGATGATTAAGTACGTGGCCGAGCATCAGGTCAACTACTGCATCGTGCACAAAGTCGACCGGCTCGCACGCAACCGAGCTGACGATGTCGCCATCCACCTCGCGCTTCGTGACGCGGGGGTCATGCTCGTTTCTGCGAGCGAGAACATCGACGAAACTCCGTCGGGCATGCTGCTGCACGGCATCATGTCGTCAATCGCTGAGTTCTATTCACGGAACCTCGCCACCGAGACCGTGAAGGGACTCACGCAAAAGGCTGCGCAAGGCGGTACCATCAACCGAGCACCGATCGGCTACGTCAACATTGGCGTGCGAGACGAGCGTGGCCGCGAGAACCGTACGGTGAAAGTCGATGAGGAGCGCGCTCGACACGTCAAGTGGGCCTTCCAGGTGTACGCCTCGGGCCGCTGGACGATGTCTCAGATTCATCGTGAACTCATCGCCCGCGGCCTCACGACGTTGCCGACGCCGAAGCGACCGTCGAAGCCGATCGCGATCTCGACGCTGCATCGGATTCTGTCGAACCCGTATTACAAGGGTGACGTCACGTTCAAAGGCGCTACCTACAAGGGCAGTCACGAACCGATCGTGCCGAAAGAGGTCTGGTACCAAGTGCAGGCTGTGCTCGACGCCCACAAGTCTGCGGCCGACGCGACCCAAGTGCATGACCACTACTTGAAGGGCACGGTGTACTGCGGCCAGTGCGGGGAGCGCCTGATCATCACGAACGCGAAGAACCGGCACGGCAACGTGTACCCATACTTCGTATGCTCGGGCAGGCATTCGGGGAAGACCGAGTGCACGAGGCAGGCGATGCTTATCGAAGACATTGAACGCTTAATCGAGATGTACTACGAAATGATCGAAGTGTCACCCGGCATGCGGCAAGACCTCGCCGGGAAGATTCACGCCGATTTCGACGCGCTCATGGCGAACGAAACCCAAGAGCTTTCGCGGCTCACGAGTGAGCGTGACCGGCTCGATGACGAGCGTATGAAACTGTTGCAGGCTCACTATGCGGGGGCGATTCCGCTCGATCTGTTAAAGCAGGAGCAGGATCGCATCGCGAACCAGATCGGTGACATTCAACACCGACTTGAATCTCACCACGACGAGTACGCGTCGGCCAGAGCGAACCTTGATGACTCGCTCGGGCTGCTCGCGAACATCGTGAAAGTGTACGAGCGTGCTGATGACGCGAATCGGCGACTGTGTAACCAGGCGTTCTTCCATCGCATCTTCATCGAAGAAGAAGGAGATGTGCGGGTCGGGTACGAACGACCGTTTGGCTCACTTCTGGATACTGAGGAGCAGATGAACGCTCTCAACTGGGCGACCGAAGCGAAGAAAAGAGGAGAGGCTCAAACCGGACAACGAGTGGAGACTCTTGTCGAGGGTTTGAACCTCTCCCATTTGGGGTGAGTAACGGGGCTTGAACCCGCGACCTCCTAGACCACAACCAGGCGCTCTACCAACTGAGCTATACCCACCACGATGAACCGCAGCTTGGCGATCCAACCATGCGATACTACCGCATTATTTAAGATTGGGTGCGAAGTCCTCGACCACGCGGGTCGAAAGTGACTTGAGGTCCTTAGTTTCTGGCCCCGGCTGCGGCACGCACATCGCTTCGCGGTAGTAGCGAAGCTCGCGAATTGACTCGAGGATGTCAGCGGTCGCGCGGTGTCCACCGTTCTTCTCAGGGGAGTTGAAATAGACCCGCGGATACCACCGCCGCGACAGTTCCTTGAATGTGGACACATCGATATTGCGGTAGTGCAGATACGCGTCGAGTGCTGGCATCTGTCGGTTGATGAACATCCGGTCGGTGCCGATCGTATTTCCTGCAAGCGGTGCTTGGCGCTCGGCAGGCACGAACTGCTTGATATATTCGATCACCTTCGCCTCAGCCTCAGCCATGGTGAGTCCCTGCGGGAGTTCTTCGATGAGACCCGAGGTGGTGTGCATATTCGTGACGAATTCATTCATATTGTCCAGCGCCGCTTGCGAGGGCTTAATCACCACGTCGAGGCCCTCATCGTCGAGAAGGTTGAGGTCGAAGTCGCTGACGAAAACCGCGATCTCGCAGATTTCATCCACTTCAACATTGAGACCCGTCATCTCGCAGTCGATCCAAACTAGGCGGTCTTGTGATGTGCTCATACCCTCAATCGTAGTGAGCCGACAAGGTGAGTCCGCTCCATCGAGGTGAACACTGGCGCTGTGGGCGGCGCGGCTCGACTGTTCATACGACCGCGTCGTCCTCTACTCTTATATTCTGTTGCCATGCCCCCGTAGCTCAATGGATAGAGCAACGGCCTTCTAATCCGTAGGTTACGCGTTCGAGTCGCGTCGGGGGCACCAATATTCCTCCAGGTCGCCGCCTACTCCGCATGAGAAAATAACGCCTATGGGTGACTTGCAACAGCAGATTATTGAGGCGCTCGGCGTGAAACCCGAGATCTCGCCAGCAGATGAAATTCGTGAACGTATCCAGTTCATGAAGGACTACCTCCGTGCCGCCGGTGCCAAGGGCTTCGTTCTCGGAATCTCCGGTGGCCAAGATTCATCACTGGGTGGGCGCCTGGCACAGCTCGCCTGCGAAGAGCTTCGAGAAGAGGGCTACGAGGCTTCCTTCGTTGCGGTTCGCTTGCCATACGGAGTGCAACGAGACGAAGCGGATGCGCAAACTGCACTCGAGTTCATCGCTGCCGACCGGGTCGTGAATTTCGACATCAAGCCTGCCACTACCGGCCTTGATGAGGGTGTGGACGTGCGCTTCAGCGACTACAACCGGGGCAATGTCAAAGCACGAATGCGAATGGTCGCGCAATATGCGCTCGCTGGCGAAGAAGGCCTGATGGTAATCGGCACCGACCACGCTGCCGAAGCAGTCACCGGATTCTTCACCAAGTTCGGCGATGGCGCCTGCGACCTCACCCCGCTCGCCGGTCTCAATAAGGGGCAGGGACGCCAACTGCTCGAAGTGCTCGGCGCGCCGGAGCAGCTTTACCTCAAAGTCCCAACGGCTGACCTTCTCGACGACGTTCCGGGCCGACCGGATGAGGTTGAGCTTGGCGTCAGCTATGCGGAAATCGACACCTACCTCACCGGTGGGCAAGTGAGCGAAAAAGCCGCGTCGGTCATCGAAGGCCACTACCGCCGCAGCCAACACAAGCGTGAATTGCCCGTAGGTCCAGCTGACACTTGGTGGCGCTGATCGGCACTCCTGGCTGATCGCTCATACCCGGAGTCGCGGCCGAGCTACATCCATTTCAGCGCGGCGATTGCCTCCTCTGAAGTATCGAAGGTACCGAGCGTGACGAACCGGCGACGGTCAGCGGTCATCCGAGAAATTGCCCAAGTCTCAGTCGCACGAGCCGCGTCGCCCTCGCCCGGCCGACGTTCGAGATAACCGACGATGGCGCCGGTGGGTTGCGCGATTCGCCAGCGAAGGTCCGTCAGCCGGGTGAAGCGAAATCCGAATCGTTCGAAGTTGAGGTCGGCGGTGCGGGGGAGAAGCGTGGTGGTCATGAGGTACTCCTTTCGAGGCTGATTGCTTGCTTGGAACAGTAAGCCCGGCCTCCGACATGAGGATTACGATGAAGAGCATGACGACTTCATTTGTTCTTGCTGGCGGCTGTTTCTGGTGTTTGGATGCTGCCTATCGAAATGTCCGCGGGGTCAGCGATGTCGTATCCGGCTACACCGGTGGCGAGGTCGAGAATCCGAACTACGAGCTTGTGTGCACGGGGCGAACCGGTCACGCGGAAGCAGTTCGCGTGGACTTTGACGAAGAACAGGTTCCGGCCGATGTGATCCTGGATATGTTCTTCACCATGCATGACCCACGCCAACTCAACCGCCAGGGTAACGATGTCGGGACGCAGTACCGCTCGGCAATGTTCCCGGCCGATGAGGACCAGCGAGAGCTTTTTGCAACAGCACTTCAGCGCGCAGACGAGAACTGGGGCGGCGGAACCGTCACCACAATGGAACCCCTCGGCCAGTTCTACGTTGCCGAAGAAGCCCACCAGGATTTCTTCGCCAAGAACCCCACGCAGGGATACTGCCTCGCGGTTGCGGTGCCGAAAGTGAATAAGGTTCGCGCGGGATTCAAGGAATACGTGCTCTAGCTACAGTGAGATGGCCGCCGCGGACGCCGGCACAGGGGACGGCAACGAGGTGTCTCCCAGCAAGTACCGTTCCGCCGATGCTGCCGCGGCGCGACCTTCCGCGATCGCCCAGACGATGAGTGAGGCACCGCGACCGGCGTCGCCCGCCACGAATACACCGTCCACGTCGGTCGCATAGTCGTCACTGCGACTCACATTCCCACGCGAGGTGAACCCGACGCCGAGTTGCGAAGACAACGCAGCCTTTTCGGGCCCTTGGAACCCCATCGATAAGAGCACGAGATCCGCCGGAATCGTCTTTTCGGTACCGGCTTTAGGCACGCGCCTGCCGTCTTCGAGGAAGTCAGTGTCGGCAAACCGAAGCGCGCCAACCCTCCCAGTGTCGTCGCTGATGAACTCCACCGTCGAGGCCTCGAAGAGACGCTCGCCGCCTTCTTCATGCGAGGTCTGCACTTCAAAGACCCGGGGCGTCATCGGCCAAGGTTCACGTGGCGTGCGAAATTCCGGGAGCCGTTTGCCAATGGCGATATTGGTCACGGATGCGGCACCCTGGCGGTGGGCGGTGCCAATGCAGTCGGAACCGGTATCGCCACCTCCGATTACGACCACGTGCTTGCCCGCAGCCGTAATTTGCCCGGGGACCTCGTCGCCCGCTACGGCGTGATTCGACTGCACCAGGTATTCCATCGCCTGGTGCACACCGTCGAGCTCTCGACCCTTCACCGAGAGCTCGCGACCGATGGGTGCACCGGTCGCGACAATCACTGCGTCATATCGACGTCGAAGTTCCGGCCAAGTAATGTCCCGGCCGATCTCAATTCCGGCACGAAAACGGGTGCCTTCCTCACGCATTTGCTCGAGCCGGCGATCCAGCACCGCTCGCTCCATCTTGAAATCGGGGATCCCGTAGCGCAGCAACCCGCCGATACGGTCGTCTCGTTCAAACACGGCGACGGTGTGCCCCGCGCGAGTGAGCTGTTGTGCGGCCGCAAGGCCAGCCGGTCCCGACCCGACGACCGCCACGGTTTTGCCGGTGAGCCGCTGGGGCGGATGCGGTTCAATCCAGCCCTGAGCCACCGCTTCGTCAGCAATCGACTGTTCAATTCGTTTGATGGTCACTGCCGGCTGAGAAATCCCGAGCACGCAGGCCGACTCGCACGGAGCGGGGCACAGTCGCCCGGTAAACTCCGGAAAGTTATTGGTGGCGTGGAGCCGTTCCGAGGCGGTGCGCATGTCACCGCGATACACCAGATCGTTCCACTCGGGGATGATGTTGCCGAGCGGACATCCCTGGTGACAGAAGGCCACACCGCAGTCCATGCAGCGACTTGCCTGCGTGTGTAGCTGCTTTGGGTCCTGCTGCTCGTAGATTTCCTTGTAGTCCATGAGCCGCAGTGGCACGGGGCGGCGCGGTGGCAGCGCGCGTTCTCGTTCGTTGAGAAATCCTCTGGGGTCAGCCATGGGTAGCCTCCAAAATTTGAGTCCACGTCTCGTCACCATCCGGGTCGATCCCGGCGTCGACAGCGTGTTGACGGATATCGGTCACTTTCGCGTAATCGCGAGGAAGCACCTTCGTAAATTCGGTGCGCATGGCCTCGAAATTGTCGAGGATGCGCTGGCCCAGTTTCGAGCCGGTGTAATCGACGTGCTGCTGGATGAGATCGCGGAGTTCCGCGGCATCGGCATCCGAGACGGTCTCAAGGCGGAGCTCACCTGATGAGAGAGAGTCGGGATTGACGAGTTCTTCGCGCAATCGGTGGATATATGCGATGCCTCCCGACATCCCCGCACCGAGGTTTCGGCCCGTGGGACCGAGAATGATTGCCAGCCCACCTGTCATGTACTCGAGGGCATGGTCACCGACGCCTTCGACTACCGCGGTCGCACCCGAATTGCGGACGAGGAATCGCTCGCCGACGATGCCGCTCAGGAACATTGTGCCACTCGTGGCCCCGTAGCCAATGACATTCCCCGCAATGACGTTCTCTGACGCGTCAAACTTGGCCGACGCATCCGGTCGAAGCACGATTTGACCACCGGAGAGGCCTTTGCCGACATAGTCATTCGAATCCCCCTGCAGCCGAAGCGTGATGCCGGAGGGGAGGAACGCCCCGAGCGATTGACCGGCGGTGCCATTGAGCGTGATGTCGATTGTGTCGTGGGGGAGTCCGTGCTCGCCAGCGGCCACCGTGACGTGGTGACCGAGCATCGTGCCAACCGCGCGATCGGTGTTGTGCACCGGCAATTCGAGTTGGATGGATTCGCCACCGTGAATCGCCGCTTGCGTGCGTGCGATTAGGAGCTGGTCGAAGTGCTGCTCGAGTTCGTGGTCCTGGTCGCGAAGACGACGTCGGGGTGATTCGACAGAAAGCCCCGGCCCTTCGATTATTGGTGCGAGGTTCAACCCCATCGCTTTCCAATGGCGCTTGGCCGCATCCGTGTTGAGTAGGTCCTCTCGTCCGATCACCTCATCCAGCGTGCGGTAGCCGAGCTCGGCGAGATATTCGCGCACTTCCTGGGCAATGAATTCAAAGAAATTGACGACGTGCTCGACTTGTCCGGTAAACCGCGAGCGCAGTTCGGGGTTTTGTGTGGCAACACCCACGGGGCAGGTATCGAGATGGCAGACCCGCATCATTACGCAGCCCTCGACAACGAGTGCGGTCGTGGCAAAGCCATATTCTTCGGCGCCGAGCAGGGCACCGATGATCACATCACGGCCGGTCTTGAGCTGCCCATCCACTTGCACGGATACGCGATCGCGAAGCCCGTTGAGCCGCAGCGTCTGTTGTGTTTCGGCAAGTCCCAGTTCCCAGGGCGTACCGGCATGCTTGAGCGAGTTCACGGGGGAGGCTCCCGTGCCACCGTCATGACCGGACACAAGGATCACATCGGCAAGCGCCTTGGTGACGCCAGATGCAACCGCACCGATGCCGTTCTCGGAGACGAGTTTGACGTGGATGCGAGCGTTCGGATTCGCGCGCTTGAGGTCGAAGATGAGTTGTTTGAGGTCTTCAATGGAGTAAATGTCGTGGTGCGGCGGCGGTGAAATGAGGCCGACGCCAGCGGTCGCATGCCTGGTTTTCGCCACCCACGGATACACCTTCTGCGGCGGCAGCTGGCCACCCTCGCCAGGTTTCGCTCCCTGCGCAAGCTTGATCTGGATATCATCAGCGTGCGTGAGGTACATACTCGTCACCCCGAATCGGCCGGATGCGACCTGCTTGATCGCACTGCGACGTTCGGGGTCGAGCAACCGCTCGATATCCTCACCGCCTTCGCCCGTGTTCGACTTTGCACCGAGCCGGTTCATCGCAATCGCGAGCGTCTCGTGCGCCTCCTTGGAGATAGACCCGTAGCTCATCGCGCCGGTTGAAAACCGCTTCACAATCTCCGAAACTGGCTCCACCTCATCCACTGAGATGGGTGCTCGATCGCTCGCGAAGCGAAAGAGCCCGCGAAGCGTTGAGGTTTCTTCGGCCTGCGAATCAACGAGGTTCGTGTAGTCCTTGAAGAGGTCGTAGCGACGTTGTTTCGTGGCCTGCTGGAGACGGAAGATGGTGTCTGGATTGAACAGGTGCGTTGGTCCTTCGCGGCGCCACTGGTATTCTCCGCCGATCTCGAGCGGGCGGTGCGGCGGTTCGTCGCCATCCACGGGATAGGCCGCTTCGTGACGAGCTTGCGACTCCTGCGCAATGACATCGAGACCCACCCCGGAAATCTTGGATGGGGTGCCGGTGAAATACGAGTCGATCAACTCTGTTGCCAGCCCGACCGCTTCGAAGGTCTGCGCCCCCGAATAGCTCGCGATCACCGAGATCCCCATTTTTGACATGATCTTGAGCACACCCTTGCCGAGTGCCTTGAGCAGGTTGTGCGCCGCATCCTCGGGCGAGATACCTTCGATACGTCCCGAGCGGACCATGTCCTCAACCGACTCCATGGCGAGATAGGGGTTGACCGCACTCGCACCGTAGCCGAGGAGCACCGCGACGTGATGCACCTCGCGCACCTCGCCACTCTCAATGACGAGCCCCACTCGAAGACGTCGCTGCGTGCGAATGAGATGGTGATGTACTGCGCCGGTCATGAGCAGGGCAGGGATCGGGGCCCAATTTCGGTTCGAGTCGCGGTCTGAGAGCACAATGAATTTCGCACCATTGTCGATCGCTGCATCCGCTTCGGCACACAGGGCGTCGATGCGCTCGCGGAGCCCGGCAACGCCCTGATTGACGGGGTAGAGCCCGCTGAGCGTCACCGTTTCATCCCGCCCGGGACGTGACTCGAGGTGCTGCAGTTTCGCGAGCTCGTCATTATCGAGAACCGGAAACTCAACAATAATTTGACGCGCGTGTTCGGGACTAATGTGCAGCAAATTCTCCTGCGGCCCGATCGAGGTAATCAAGCTGGTTACGACTTCCTCGCGGATCGCGTCCAGCGGCGGATTCGTCACCTGCGCGAAATTCTGGGTGAAGTAGTCAAAGAGCAGCCGGGGGCGATTCGCGAGCACCGCGATCGGCGTGTCGGTGCCCATCGCGCCAAGCGGCTCGGCAGCAGTTCTCGCCATTGGCTCGAGCAGGATGCGCAGTTCCTCTTCGGTGTATCCGAAGGTGCGCTGGCGACGCACAACCGAAGAACCGGTGTGATTCACGTGTTCGCGTTCCGGGAGCTCCTCGAGGCGGATACGACCCTCGTCCAGCCAGTCACCCCAAGGTTGGAGCTCGGCAAGCTCCTGTTTGATTTCCGCATCCTCGATGATTCGGCCCACTTCGGTGTCGACCATGAACACGTGGCCCGGACGCAACCTGCCTTTTTGGATGACTCGAGCAGGGTCCGTTTCGAAGATGCCCGACTCCGATCCGACCACGACGATGCCGTCATCAGTGACCACGAATCGCCCTGGGCGCAGGCCATTGCGGTCAAGGGTCGCAACAAGGTGACGGCCATCACTGAATGCCATCGATGCCGGACCATCCCAAGGCTCCATCACCATGGAGTGATACTCGAAAAAGTCGCGCACCTCGGGCGACATATCCTCGCTGCGTTCCCACGCGGCCGGCACCATCATGTGCACCGCGTGTGCGAGCGATCGACCCGTCAGCGTCAGTAATTCCAATACCTCATCGAAACTGGCTGAATCGCTATTGCCTTCGGTGATGATGGGGAGGAGGTCTTGCACCTCGCCGAGATAGTGGCTTTCCAATTGCGATTCTCGGGCACGCATCCAGTTGCGATTGCCGCGAACGGTGTTGATTTCGCCATTGTGGGCCATCATTCGCATCGGCTGTGCAAGCGACCAGGAGGGGAATGTATTCGTGGAATACCGGGAGTGCACGATCGCGAGCGTGGATGCGAAGCGATGGTCCGAAAGGTCGGCGTAAAAGGGCTGCAGTTGCAGGGTCGTGACCATCCCCTTATAAGTGATGGTGCGTGAACTCAGCGAGCAGAAGTATGTGCCGACTTCGTGCTCGAGACGCTTGCGCAAGCGATACGCCTGTCGGTCGAGCGCGATGCCTTTGCGTGGGTTTCCGCGGTAGTTTTGCTGGTCCGAACGGATGAACAACTGCTCGATTGCAGGCATTGCCTGGCGCGAGAGCGGGCCGAGGTGCGTGCGGTTGACAGGGACTTCTCGCCAGCCGAGAACAATCAGCTCTTCCTCGGCACAGAGCTCCGCAATGCGCTGTTTCATCGTTTGCCGTTCCCGAGCATCGACGGGCAGGAACGCATTCCCAACTGCGTATCGCTCAGCTTCCGGCAACTCAAAATCCACCACCTCCCGGAAGAATTCGTGGGGGACCTGCGTGAGGATGCCAGCACCATCACCCGTGCCAGCATCAGAACCGACCGCACCGCGGTGTTCCATGTGGCGGAGTGCTTCGAGTGCGATCTCCACGACATCGTGGCTTGGGGCTCCCTGCATCGTGGCAACCGACGCGATGCCGCAGGAATCGCGTTCGTTTTCGGGATCGTAGAGCCCTTGGGCGGCAGGAATGCCATTGAATTGATGGCCTAAATTGCTCATAATGCTCCTGGCGGTTGCGGTAGGCCCACGGTGGTGGACCTTTAGCGTAAACCCTGTTGGCCCCATTGCAAAGTCACATTCGAGTAGCAATGTCCGCTACGTGATAGTTATCTGGGTTCATTTCTGCGCTCTGTTCGGCACTTTTTTGGCTGCTGCGTCTTGCGTGAGGCCTGTGGAGAACCGGGTATTCACAGGTGAGCGAAACCGCGCAGCAGAACGCCTCGCAATTCGCCACACTGACCTTGTGATCCGGCGGGCAACAAGCCACGCACGGTGCGGCCCGCCGGATCACCTCAATCGCTCGTTTAGGAACGGAGAACACTCATGACCGATTTCATTACGGTGACCGGCACCCTCGGCACCGACCCCGAACTCAAAGTTGTTGGTGACAAATTGAGCCGGACGACTTTTCGGATGGCGTGCAGCGAGCGTCGTCGAACCGAAGACGGCCAGCGCTGGGAAGACAGTCACACCAATTGGTACTCGGTGACCTGTTTTGGGCGACTCGCCGAAAACGTAAAGGGCTCGCTCGAGAAGGGGCAGCGTGTCATCGTCAGCGGCAAGCTGCGCATCCGTACCTATACGCGCGACGACAATTCGCAAGGCACCCAGGTGGAGATTATCGCGAACACCGCGGGGCACGACCTCGCATTTCAAGTAGCCATCGCCGCCAAGCGTGCGTCGGCGGAGCGCAATACTGCTGAGCAGGATGCGCCCGGTCCCGAATTTCCGACTCCGGATGGACCCGACTACATGGCGTCGGGAGCAGTTTCATTGACCGATCCATCGCACGCGAACGTCGCTGAGGACGAGAATCCGATGTTTGATGCCAAGACGGGAGAGGTGGTCGAGCCGGCGTTCTGATTTAGGAACTTCTCAACACTTGGCTATTGGCTCGTGGGCGGATTCATCCTCCCCACGAGCTGGCTGCTGTATTCCGTCACACGTCAGTCCGTGATCGGTGATGGGCTGTTGATCGACAGCGTGAGGTGCGTGACGACGTGCTGCACCGTTTTGCCAACCCCAATCCACGCATTCGCCACGGTCCGCAACACGAGCGCAAGGTCACCGTCGAGGCGCGTTGCATAGTGATCCGAACCGGAATAGATACCGTCGGCACGGGCCTGATCAACCGCGGCATAAATCGGCGACATGTGTTCGCCCGCCGAGTCGCCATCGAGCAGCGGGTAGAGCGACCAGTGTGCGCGGGCACGAACTCCTGTTTGTCCGAGTGAGATTGGCTCAGCCCCGAGCGCGCTCACGCCTGCGGGGAGTTCGCACAACAACTCGCCAGGGCACCCGCGCGAGAGCAAGATTGACGCCGAGAGGTGTGCACCGCTCTTCGACGCGTGCGCAATGACCGCGCATAAATACTCGAGGATGCGCTGCTCGGTTCCGCCAATAAAAGTCGAGATGTCACCGGTCTCTACCGTGAGTCCCGTGGCGTCGGCACTCCGGAGCGCGCCAAGAATGATCTCCGGATAATCCGAGTCGTAGACGGCGAGCGTGAAGCGGGCGCCGACGCCATACTGCTGCGGCGTCATCGGAGTGTCTGCGGGAGAGAGCTGTTCGTATGTCACGGGCACACACCCTAGGCGATGTTTTTGTGCGAGCGCGCGCATGCCTATGATGGTTCCACACGGGAGTCCGGTATGCCGGGCTGAGAGGAAGGTCATCAACCTTCGACCGTCGAACCTGATCTGGATCATGCCAGCGCAGGGAGACACTCTTCAAACCCGTGCCCATCAATGACAGAGAGGGCACGCTTCAATGCGCCACCACGTTAATCGGCGGAACTCCGCCAACCAATTCCCCGGCACTCGGCTCTCGACCAGCCGCAGGAACATATTCTCAACCGTCGCGCTGGTGAGTGCAGTCGGTCTCGCACTGACCGGATGCGCCGCCAGCAACTCGGATGCGACACCGGAGGAAACCTCCCTCACGCCGGTCACTTTCGCACTCGACTGGGCACCGAACACCAACCACATCGGCGTGTACGTCGCCGAAGCACTCGGTTACTTCGACGAAGCCGGCCTCGACGTGGAAATCCTGCCCTACGGATCCACTGCCTCCACGCAACTCGTGTCTTCGGGAGCCGCTGACTTCGGAATCGGCGGCCAGTCCAATGTCCAGATGGCTCGAACCTCGGGGCTCGATCTCATTTCCGTATATCGAGTGACCCAGTCGGATACCGGCGAACTCGTCGTACTCGGCGACCGAGAGGATGTGGCATCGCCAGCGGACCTCGACGGTGCGACATTCGGTGGTTTCGGATCACCGCTTTACACCGCTCTCGCTGCCGCAACCATCCAGGGTGACGGCGGCAGCGGCGAATTTGAAGAAGTCGTCCTCGACACCGGTGCCTATGAAGCACTGTCGCAAGGGCGCATTGACTTCACCCTCTCGGTCGCGACGTGGGAGGGACTGCAAGCCGAAATCGACGGGCACCCCTACCTCGGTTTCAGCTACCAGGACTACGGCGTGCCCGACCAACAATCCACGGGCATCGTCTCGAGCGATGCCTACCTCGCTGAGCATCCTGAAGAAGCGACGGCCTTTGTGCAGGCCGTCGCGCGCGGCTACGAATACGCGGCAGAGCATCCCTCCGAAGCGGCCGAAATCCTGATCGAGGCCAACCCTGACACACTGGGCACCGCCACCGAACTCGTGCACAACAGTGCAGAGCTGCTGGCAACAGACGGCTACTTCACGTCCCAGGACCGCGAAATCGGTGCCGCAAACCCCGAGGCCTGGGCGGAATTCGGCACCTTCCTCTTCGAACAGGACTTCCTCGTCGACGCGGAAGGAAACGTGCTGACCTCGGAACCGGATTGGACCGAGTACTACACGGACGACTACCTGTGATTCGACTTCACTGGGGGCAGCTCGGCGGCGTTCTCGCCGCGGTGCTGCCCCCGCTCATCGCACTCTTCCTCCTGCTCGCACTGTGGCAAGGGGTGGCGTCGGCGGGGCTGCTCCCGGCCGACATTCTGCCCTCACCCACACGAATCCTTGCCTCGGGCCAGGCTGAGGGGGCAGCGCTCCTGCAGCACGCGATCCCGACACTCGTGGCTACCGTCGTCGGCTTCGCACTTTCGGTCACGGTCGCCTTTGTCACCGCCGCGCTGCTCGATTTTTCTGGTCCGCTACGCCGAGCGATCTTGCCACTGCTCATCATCAGTCAGACGCTGCCGCTCATCGCTCTTGCGCCACTGGTGGTGTTGTGGTTTGGGTTTGGTCTGCTCCCAAAAATACTGCTCGTTGCCTTTGTGACCTTCTTCCCAATGGTGGTCGGATTCATGCGGGGATTTTCATCGGCCGGCCCGGAGGCAGAGAACCTGCTGCGCTCAATGGGAGCCTCGCGTGCCGCAGTGTTCCGTTACCTTCGCTTACCGGCAGCGACTCCCTCCTTCTTCTCTTCGCTGCGCATCTCAATTACCTATGCCGTGGTGGGCGCGATCTTTGCGGAATACGCGGGGGCCGTCGCGGGACTCGGGGTCTACATGCAGTCCGCGAAGCACGTGTTCCGTACGGATCTCGTTTTGGCAGCCGTGCTCGTGAGCACGATTCTGACGCTCGCCCTTTACGGACTCGCGGTGCTGAGCGAGCGCATCCTCGTGCCATGGATTCGAGTCGAACAGGGAGCGCAGCGATGACGGCAACCGGAGAACACGGTGCGATCGTTCCCCGCGGAGCGCTCACCATCCGAAATCTCACTAAGCGCTTCGGTGAAAAACAGGTCCTCGAACAGGTCAACCTCGACGTGGCTCCCGGCGAAATTGTCGCCCTGGTGGGTCCCAGTGGCAGCGGAAAATCAACGCTCCTTTCGATCCTGACCGGCGCGTTGCAAGCGGATGCGGGGGAGATTCTATTTGACGGCGCGCCAGTGCCGACAAAGAACCGGCCCTTTGCGTATATGCCGCAGCGCGACGTGCTCTTGCCTTGGCGTCGAATTCTGGACAATGCTGGAATCGGGCTCGAAGTCGCGGGATGCTCTCGCCAAGCAGCGAGGCAACGCGTCATCGAACTACTCGAGCCGTTCGGACTCGTTGGTACTGAGCGGCTCTACCCGCGGCAGCTTTCGGGCGGGATGCGGCAGCGAGTGTCATTTCTCCGGACCGTCGTGCAGAACAAACCCGTGCTGCTGCTTGATGAACCGTTCGGCGCGCTCGATGCGATTACCCGGGACGAATTGCAACGCTGGCTGCTGGAGATTTGGCAGGAAAATAACTGGAGCATCCTTTTGATTACGCACGATATTCGGGAAGCCGTGCGCTTATCCGACCGCGTGCTCGTGATGCCCGCAAACGCCGGTTCGCTCCGCGGGGACATCAGGATCGACCGCGATATTCCGCGTCATGACGGCTTTCTCCACGACCCGCGCGTGGCACCGCTCGAGGCGCACCTCTATGAAGTACTTGGCCACGCATCCGCCCAACCAACCAGCAATTGGAGTCCTCGCAGTACGCAATAATGGGCCGGGCCCTCAGGAATGCTTCCACTAAGCACTCCTATGCTTTGGGACATTGTGTTCGTTCGTGAAAGGAAGCTAGTGCCTCAGCTTCGAAAGCTCTCCGTTGTTGCCATTCTTGCGACGGCGGGACTGACACTGGCTGGTTGCGCCACGGATTCTGGGCCCGGCCCCACCGATACTGCCGACACAAGCTCGACTGAGAACGCCACGGCACCGGAAGCGACTTTTGTCCCGGGTGGGGGAGCCGAAGAGAATAAGGCCTTCTTCGACCAAACCCTCGAGGGCTTGCTGGAAGCAAACCCCGATGCGGGATCGCATGAACTGGTGAACACGCTCACCGAGGCCGGCTTCGACAAATCACAAATGGAAGTGACCTTCGACGAGACGAGCGTCGACCTCGAGGCGGCGTTCGTCATTGTCTCCGTGAAGATGCCCGACAATATGTGCCTGATCGGCCAGACTGGCACGCACGGCTACGCATCAGAACTGGTCGAGCCGATGAGTACCGGTAAGTGCCTGATCGGCATGACCCAGGACATCGACTGGTAGCGAAGTCGGGGCAATCCCAAGAGTTTCAGAAATGACCGGCTGATAGAGTCGGTGCAGGCCCCGTGAGGGCCACATTGCTTTGTCCACGCGCCCACCAGGGCTCTTGAAGACTGGAATTTATGGCTGAGTTCATTTACCAAATGGTCCGTGCCCGCAAGAAGGTGGGCGATAAGCTCATCCTCGATGACGTGACCATGTCGTTCTACCCCGGTGCCAAGATCGGTATGGTCGGGCCGAACGGTGCAGGTAAGTCCACCATCCTCAAAATTATGGCCGGTCTCGACCAGCCCTCGAACGGTGAGGCGATGCTGACGGCCGGCTTCACGGTCGGCATCTTGCTGCAGGAACCACCGCTCAACGAAGAGAAGACGGTTCGCGAGAACGTTGAAGAGGGCGTTGCCGAGATCAAGGGCAAGCTCGACCGCTTCAATGAGATTTCGGCTGAGATGGCCGATCCCGACGCAGACTTTGATGCGCTCATGGAAGAGATGGGCACACTGCAGACGGCAATCGACGCCGCGGATGCCTGGGACCTCGACTCGCAGCTCGAACAGGCCATGGATGCACTTCGTTGCCCGCCTGCCGACGAGCCGGTCACGAACCTCTCCGGTGGTGAGCGACGCCGCGTGGCACTGTGCAAGCTCCTCCTCGAGAAGCCAGATCTGCTGCTGCTTGATGAGCCCACGAACCACCTCGATGCCGAGAGTGTGCTGTGGCTCGAGCAGCACCTGCAGAAGTACCCCGGCGCAGTAATTGCCGTCACGCACGACCGGTACTTCCTGGACCACGTCGCGCAGTGGATCGCGGAGGTCGACCGCGGTCGTCTCTACCCCTATGAGGGCAACTACACGACCTACTTGGAGAAGAAACAAGAGCGTCTCCAGGTGCAGGGGAAGAAGGACGCGAAACTCGCCAAGCGCCTCAGTGAAGAGCTCGAGTGGGTTCGCTCGAACACCAAGGGTCGGCAGGCGAAGTCCAAGGCACGTCTGGCACGCTACGAAGAGATGGCGGCCGAGGCTGAGCGGACTCGGAAGTTGGACTTTGAAGAGATTCAGATTCCACCGGGGCCGCGTCTCGGCAATATCGTGCTCGAAGCAAATGACTTGAAAAAGGGTTTCGGCGACCGCGTGCTCTTTGACGATTTGTCGTTCTCGCTACCTCGAAACGGAATCGTCGGCATCATCGGTCCCAACGGTGTCGGTAAGTCGACGCTGTTCAAGACCGTGGTTGGTCTGGAAGAGCTTGATGACGGTGACCTCAAAATCGGTGACACCGTGCAGATCTCCTACGTCGACCAGAGCCGTGCCGGTATCGACCCAGAGAAAAATGTCTGGGAAGTCGTCTCTGATGGCCTGGACTTCATCCAGGTTGGCAAGGTAGAAATCCCCTCCCGTGCCTACGTGTCCTCCTTTGGGTTCAAGGGGCCGGACCAGCAGAAAAAGGCCGGTGTGCTCTCCGGTGGTGAACGCAACCGCCTCAACCTCGCGCTGACGCTCAAGCAGGGTGGAAACCTACTGCTGCTTGACGAACCGACGAACGACCTCGACGTGGAAACACTCTCGAGCCTCGAAAACGCACTCCTCGAGTTCCCCGGTTGCGCCGTGGTCATCACCCACGACCGGTGGTTCCTCGACCGAGTGGCAACCCACATCCTCGCGTACGAAGGTACCGATGAGGACCCCTCGAACTGGTACTGGTACGAGGGCAACTTCGAAGGCTACGAAGCCAACAAGGTGGAGCGACTCGGCCCAGAAGCGGCGAAGCCCTCGCGCGTGACCTACCGGAAGCTCACGCGCGACTAATGCAGGTCGGCTGGGTATCGGGAGAAGAGGACGGACAGCGGCGATACCACGTGGCAATGCCCGTGCGTTGGCGTGACCTTGACGCGTACAACCACGTGAACAATGCCACGATGATGACGCTGCTCGAAGAATCGCGCACGATTGCGTTCTGGAAAGTCCACCCTGACGACCCCAGCCCCGAACGGCCTCTTGCCGTGGTGGATGCGCAAGCGGATTCGGCAACGAATACGCTCATCCAGCGGCAAGAGGCCGAATACAAGGTGCCCATTCCGTACGGACACGAGCCCCTCGACATTCAGCTTTGGGTGAGTGAGCTTTCCGCGGCATCGGTGGAGGTGTCCTACGAGGTTTGGAACCCCGTGACGGCACCCAAGCGCATCCTGCACACCGTCGCCCGCAGCACGATCGTGTTTGTGGATACCGCGACGGGTCGCCCGCGTCGCGTAAACGAACTCGAGCGAGCCGCGTGGTTGCCATTTCTCGGCGCGCCATCGCGGATGCGTATCGACAAGCCGCGTCGAAGCTAGGTGTGGGGCATGCCCGCGATGCTGTATCTGGCGGATCCAAAGGACCGCGATGATCTCGCGACGTTCCTAGGGCGCGCAGGCCGAATTGAGGACGCGGGACTGCGATTGCAGGAAGTGCCGAATGGCATTGCCTGCTGGGTCCCCGTGCTCCGTCCCGCGGGGCTCCTTACCGACTCGCCCCTGGTCATCGGGGTGCGTGGGATCCCTGGGCGCATTGAAAGTACTGAAGCGAATGACTTCGATGGCGAACGGATCGACCTCGTTGTGCCCCTTCGCGGGATGCTCGATCGGCTTGCGCGGGAGGCCGCATCCGAACTTGAAGCGACGCGGATGCTGCTACCGAGTGAGCGTCCGCACGAGTCTTGGACCGGAGTCACTCCGCCGCTTTCCGGGTGGGAACCGATAGGTATGCTCTCGGCGGAAGTGCTCAATCAAGTCGCCGAGGACGGTATCGCCGAAGTGGGCGAGCGGGTCGGGGGAGGACTCGGCCAGATTCTCGCGGAGGAAATCCGCACGAATACCTGGACCAGACCGCTGCCGGAGTTGGCGCGATTACGGAAGGCGAAACGCGACGCCGATCGCGCGAACGAGACCGCGCACGATGCCGCGGCTGCAGCACCGCTGCCGCCCGCAGGTGTCGCGTTCGCGGCGCACGCGCTCGGATTCTTGAGGTCGGGGATGCCGGGCCAACTGTCACAGGCCCCGGGCTGGTGGCGGATCGCGTTTCCCGCCGGCAATGTACTCGTTCGCCGACGATAAACCTTCCGAAAGCTCTACCGTGCTCTCACGATACGGACTACGATTCAATTCGGTGGCTGATCAATCCAGCCTGGAAAGGAAATCCCTCCTGTGACTTCAATGCACACGACGATAGAGACCCTCAAGCGCGAGATCTTCGCGCGGAACTCGGGTGAACCCGAATTCCAACAGGCAGTTGCCGAGGTCCTCGACTCGTTGCCGCCCGTTTTGGAACGGCACCCCGAATACCTCGATCAGGACATCGTTCACCGGCTCGCAGAACCGGAGCGTCAGATCATCTTCCGTGTGCCTTGGATTGACTCTGAAGGCCACGTCAACATCAATCGCGGCTTCCGCGTCGAATACAACTCGGCACTCGGGCCATACAAGGGCGGGCTGCGTTTCCACCCTTCGGTAAACCTCAGCATTGTCAAGTTCCTCGGGTTCGAGCAGATCTTCAAGAATGCACTCACCGGCCTGCCAATTGGTGGCGGTAAGGGTGGTTCCGACTTCGACCCGCGTGGCCGCTCGAACCGCGACATCATGGCCTTTTGCCAGTCCTTCATGACCGAGCTGTATCGCCACATTGGTGAGCACACCGATGTGCCCGCAGGCGACATCGGTGTAGGCTCGCGCGAAATTGGCTACCTCTTCGGCCAGTACAAGCGCATCCAGAACCGCTTTGAAGCGGGAACCCTCACGGGTAAGGGCCTGTCCTGGGGAGGGTCGCTCGTGCGCCCCGAAGCAACCGGATACGGCACCATTTTCTTTGCTCGTGAAATGTACGGCACCCGTAATGAGTCATTCGAAGACAAGACCGTTTCGGTCTCCGGCTCGGGGAATGTCGCAATCTTCGCGATCGAGAAGGCACAGCAGCTGGGGGCCAAGGTCGTCACCGCATCCGATTCCTCGGGTGTGATTTACGACCCCGACGGTATCGACCTCGACCTCCTAAAAACGATCAAGCTCGAAGAGCGCGGTCGAATTCGCGAATACGCGGATCGCCGCAGCAATCGAGTGGAGTTCCACGAAAACCTCAGCGACGTGTGGCACGTTCCGGTGCACGTGGCACTGCCCTGTGCAACCGAAAACGAGCTGGACCTCGACGCGGCAAAGAAACTCCTCGAAAACGGTGTCGAAGTCGTCGCGGAAGGCGCAAATATGCCCTGCACCGCGGAAGCCGCTACGCTCTTGCGTGAGACGGATTCGGTGCTCTTCGGACCGGCCAAGGCAGTGAACTCGGGCGGTGTCGCCACCAGCGCACTCGAAATGCAGCAGAATGCATCCCGCGACTCCTGGTCCTTTGACTACACCGAAGCACGACTCGACGAGATCATGGTTTCAGTGCACAAACGGTGCCGCAACACGGCCGCCGACTACGGCAGCCCGAACGACTACGTGCTCGGTGCGAATATCGCCGGTTTCACCAAGGTCGTCGAAGCGATGCTCGCCCAGGGCGTCGTGTAAGCCAGCGAGTCGTCTAAAACCCTGGTCGTCGACGCGACACCGCAACTCGGACCCCGAAATCCCACCAGGATTTCGAGGTCCGAGTCGTTAATCCAGCCGGTTCAATTCGACAATGCCGCCGAAGTCGCTATGCTGGGTTCTCACGACAGGGGAGCACCACTTGGTGCTGAGAGTGCGGAAACGCAGACCCTCGAACCTGCCCGGTTAGCACCGGCGAAGGAAGTCGGGATCTCTCCTTGCACCGCAAAATAGTGGTGTAAGCCCTCCATGCGAATGGAGGACAGATGCAACGTCGAATTACCCTGGCCGCAGCAATTGCGACCGCAACACTCGTACTGACTGGCTGCTCGGCGGTAGACCAGCTTTCGGAACCAAACGCATCCGAAAGCGCTGGCGGGACGGTCACGATCCTCACGCACGATTCCTTCGTGATCACGGATGAACAAATTGCCGCATTCGAAGACCAGAGCGGCTACCAACTGCAGACCACCGCTCCCGGTGACGCCGGTGTGGTGGTGAACCAGCTTGTTCTCGCGGGTGATGCACCGACCGTCGACGGCGTGTATGGGGTGGAGAACTTTTCGGCCCAAACACTCGTGGATGCGGGGGTACTCGCCTCATACACGTCGCCGAATCTTCCCGAGTCGGCGAACGAGCTCATGATTGATGATCTGCTGACCCCAATCGACCAGGGACAGGTGTGCGTCAATATCGATCACGCGTGGTTCACCGAGAATGGCATGCCCGAGCCAGAAACACTCGAGGACCTCGCGCAGCCCGAGTATGCGGAGCTACTGGTCACCACCAACCCCGCGACTTCCTCACCGGGCCTCGCGTTCCTCGTCGCCACCGTTACCGAACAGGGGGAGGACTGGGAAGACTACTGGCAGCAACTGCTCGACGGGGGAACCAAGGTGGCCTCGGGCTGGTCGGATGCGTACTACGTCGATTTCTCCGGCGCGGAAGGCCAGGGCGCGTATCCACTCGTGCTGAGCTATTCCTCATCACCGGCCGAAGCCGACGGTGCGACCGGGGTGCTCGAAGCGAGCTGCACGCCGCAGGTCGAGTACGCCGGTGTCGTCGAAGGCGCCGCGAACCCCGAGGGTGCGCAGGCCTTCATCGACTTCATGCTCGCCGAGGAATTCCAGACGAGCCTGCCCGAGAACATGTACATGTACCCGGTTGATGACGCGACCGCTCTTCCGGAAGCCTGGGCCGAACACGCGACGCTGGTGGATGACCCCATCCAGCCCGACCTCGCCGAGGTCGCTGCACAGCGCGAGAACTGGATCGAAACCTGGACAGATCTCTTCGAGAACGGCGCTGGCTAGACCTCGTGAAAGCGGGGATGCGCGCGACCGGTGCGTGGGGAAACGTCGCTTGGACGGCGGCGGCAATCGTGCCGCTCGCCTTCCTCGCGGTCTTTTTCGCGTGGCCGGTCGGCGCGATTTTGAGCCGAGGCTTCGTCACAGATGGCCAGCTCAACCTGTCCATGTTCGGCGAGGTGCTCGGTCAGACTCGCACCTGGCGAATCCTCGCGCAGACACTGTGGATGGCGTTGGCGGGAACCGTGGGCGCAATTGTGCTTGGCATACCGGGCGCATACATCCTGTACCGCTGCCGTTTCCCAGGGCGCACGGTGCTGCGCGGGATCGCGACAGTGCCGTTCGTGCTGCCGACGGTCGTGGTGGGTGTGGCATTTCGCGCGCTGCTCTCCGAACGCGGGCCGCTTGGGTTCCTCGGCTTGGATGGCACGACCACCGCGGTGATTCTCGCGATGGTGTTCTTCAACTATTCCGTTGTCGTGCGCCAAGTGGGTTCGCTCTGGGCCACGCTTGATCCGCGCACTCCGGAAGCAGCACGGACGCTCGGTGCATCGCCGTTTCGTGCCTTTGTCACGGTCACCCTGCCGCAACTGGGACCCGCGGTGGCTTCAGCGGCGAGCCTGGTGTTTTTGTACTGTTCCACGGCCTTCGGCATTGTGGTGACGCTCGGGCAGCCCGGATACGGCACGCTCGAAACCGAAATCTATACCCAGACGACGGTGTTCCTGAACCTATCCGGAGCCGCGGTGTTGTCGATCCTGCAGTTCGTGATCGTGCTGATCGCGGTGCTGTTATCGAACCGCGCCCGGCACGGCACCGAGACGGCGTTGCGTCTGCGCGAAGCCGTGAACACTCGGCTTAGTCGCGGCGACGCGGTGCCGGCAGCGATCACGTTCTTCACGATCGCGGGGCTGATCATCGCACCCCTGGCAGCACTGATATTGCGCTCCCTGCAGCGCGCCGGTGAGTGGAGTTTCGGCAACTACGCGCTGCTCACTTCCAGCGGGGAAGGCTTTGCGGGCGGTGCCACGGTGCTCGAGGCACTCGAACACTCACTGAAAATTGCGCTCGATGCCACGGTGATTGCCCTCGCAATTGGCGTGCCGCTCGCGCTGGTGCTCTCGCGCCGCACGAAACGCTCTGGCTTCAAGCGGACGCAGCGGATCATCGACGGGGCAGTAATGCTGCCGCTCGGTGTCTCCGCGGTCACTGTCGGATTTGGTTTCGTGGTCTCCCTGCAAGCGGTGGCACCGCAGCTCGCACATTCGGGGCTGCTCGTGCCGCTTGCTCAGGCGGTGGTTGCGCTCCCGCTGGTCGTGCGCTCACTCGTCCCGGTTTTGCGGGCGATCGACCCGCGGCTGCGAGAGGCTGCGGCCACGCTTGGCGCTTCGCCCGGTCGGGTGCTGCGCACCGTGGACGGACCGTTTCTCGCGCGCGGCCTCGGCCTCGCCGCTGGATTCGCGTTCGCGGTTTCGCTGGGTGAGTTCGGCGCGACGAGTTTTCTTGCCGCACCCGACTACGTGACACTGCCCGTGCTCATTGTTCGGTTGCTCTCACGACCGGGCGCAGATAATTACGGAATGGCACTTGCCGCCGCAGTGCTCCTTGCGACTGTCACGGCCATCGTGATCGTCGTGTGTGAGCGACTGCGTCCGCGCGGAGCCGGGGAGGTCACCGGATGGTAGACGAAATGAATCCAGACACAACGAAACCAGAGACAACGAACACGACGCCGCAGCCCGCACTCGAATTGCGCGCCGTCGGAATCGCCTTCGAAGACGAATACGAGTGGATCAAAGACGCCAATCTCCGGGTTGAAGACGGTGAAGTGGTGGCGCTCCTGGGCCCTTCGGGTTCGGGAAAATCAACGCTCTTACGCGGCATCGCCGGCCTCGAAACGCAGACCAGCGGCGAAATGTGGATGCGCGGTCGGCTCGTGAACGACGTCCCAACTCACCAGCGCGACTGCGGAATGGTCTTCCAAGACGGGCAGCTGTTTCCACATCGCAACGTGGCTCGAAATATTGCGTACGGGCTGGAGTCGGCTCGCTGGCCGCGCGCCAAGATCACGAAGCGGGTGGATGCGATGCTCGAGCTCGTGGGGCTGGAAGGCTTCGGCGACCGCGCGGTGCAGACGCTTTCTGGCGGTCAAGCACAGCGCGTTGCCCTCGCGCGTTCACTCGCGACGCGTCCCCAACTCCTCTTGCTTGACGAGCCGCTTTCCGCGCTCGACCGCGAGCTGCGGGAGCGGCTCGCGGGGGACCTGCGGCGCATCCTGACCCGCACCGGCACGAGTGCGGTACACGTCACGCATGACGAAGATGAGGCGGCAACGATCGCCGATCGCACCGTGTTCATTCACGAGGGGCGGCTCGTGACCTCGCGCTCGTAGTCGTTCTTGCTGTCGACAAGATAGGCAGCCGGCAGCGTCGCGACTCCGGTCAGCATGAGGAAGATCACCGGGGCGACCCAGGAACCAGTCGTGCTGTGCAGGAGCGACACAATCAGCGGCCCGGTGGCTGCAATGAGGTAGCCAACGCCCTGTACGAAGGCGCTCAAACGGGCGGCGCCGAGTACGGTGGCGGAACGGACACTCACGAGGGTCATGGACATTGAAAACAGCAGCTGTGCCACCCCGAGAAGCGTCACTGGCCAGAACACCTGTGATCCCGGAACCACGAGCATGAGCGCATAACCGCTGATAAAGAGCCCGACTCCGATGAAGGATGCGCTGCGAACGTGTCGGTCTCGAGTCGCGATAGTCGGTGCAATAAATCCGACCGGGATGCCGAGCAGCGCAAACCAGCTCAGCTGCAGGTTCGCAGCCGCTGGATCGAGCCCCTTGAACTCGATGAGCAACTGCGGCAGCCACGCGAAGATCGCGTAAGAGTTGAGCGAGCACACGCAAAACAGCGCGGCAATCACCCAGGCGGTGCGCGAATGGAAGGGTCTCGGTGTTTCGGTGGTTGCGGTGGGGACCGCACCCGTGATCGCCGGGGCGACAGCGAGCGTATTGCGATCCGTAATCCAGAGCACGATCCACGGCAGCATCGCACAGATAGCAACCGCACCCCAGAACGCCAAGGAGAATCGCCAGCCATGGTCGTTCGCGAGCTGTGCGGCGATCAGTGGTGGAGCGGATGCGGAAATCGCGATGCCCACGATGTAGACGGAGGTTATTGGCCCGATGTGCTTGGGGAAGCGTGCCTTCACGATCGGTGGCAGCAACACATTGCCCACACCCATCGCCACCAGCGCAATTGCGGTGCCCGCACCAATACCCCAGGCACTCTGGGCGAGTGACCGAATCACAAAGCCCACCACGATTACCGCGAGGCTCACGACGACGATGGATTCGAGCGAAAATCTACGACTCAGTGGCCGCGCAATAAAGCCCGCCGCCGCAAAGCACAGTGGCGGCAGCATCCCAATCACACCGAGCGAAAGACTCGACAGCGGGATTTCTTCACCGACAATCAGCGTGATCGGGGAGAAGCTGGACACTGCCGTTCGAAGGTTAAACGAGAGCAGCGCAATCGCGAGCAGTCCGAGGGCGATGAACACCCAGGATGAGCGGTGCTTCAAGAGACTAATTGGCCTTTGGGGTCGGCTCGAAAGTGTTCACCATTGCCGTGGCGGCCCGATCAAAGTACTCGAGCATTTGAGTGCGCACCATCGGTGGAAACTCCATAGACTCCACCGCCGCGGTCATGTGCTTGAGCCAGTGCTCGCGTGCTTCCGGATTGACGTGGAAGGGGTTGTGCCGCATCCGCAGCCGCGGGTGGCCGCGCGCCTCGGAATAGGTGCTGGGGCCGCCCCAGTATTGGGCGAGAAAGCGGCTCAGTCGCCAAATCGCGCCCTCGAGGTCCTCCTGCGGATACATCGGCCACAGCACCTCGTCGGCTTGGACATCGTCGTAGAACCGACGAGTGAGTTCCTCAAACGTGTCCATGCCGCCGATTTCGTCATACACGGTCAATGCAGCGGGGTCAGTCATGCAACCAGCTTAGTTCTCCGCAACTGGCGGCTCACCGGCATCCTGACGGCGCTGCGCCTCTTGCTTGCCGTCGATACCGGTTGCCTTTTGGTGTCGGACCCCGTTCGGTCCGTCAAAAATGATGGTGTTCATTGCCGGCAGCGAAATGCCTTCCGCCTTGAGCGCATCCTGGATGCGGGCACGCAACTCACGCTCGACACTCCAGCGATCGCCCGGGGTGGTCTTGACGACGAGACGAACGATGACCGCCTCTGCCGACAGGGTTTGCAGCCCCCAGATGGTTGGCTCCTCGAGGATTTTGAGCATCCAATCGGGGTCTTCGGTGAGTCCCTCCGCGGCAACCAACATTGTCGCTTTGGCCTTCTCCCGATCAACGCCATAGGGGATGGCCAGGTCGATGATCGCGCGGTTCCAGCCCTGCGAGTTATTCCCGACGCGCTGGATCTCACCGTTGCGGACATACCAAAGCTGGCCGTGGACGTCACGGACCTGCGTTACCCGCACACCGACCGATTCCACGATGCCGCTGGCGTACTCCATATCCACTTCGTCGCCGACACCGATCTGATCCTCGATCACCATGAACAGGCCGTTCAGCACGTCGCCCACGATTTTCTGGGCGCCAAAACCGAGACCGGCACCGATCGCGGCCGAAAGTACCGTGAGTGAGGCGAGGAAGCTCGGACTAATGATCCCGATCGACCACATGATCGCAATGACTGCGATCACCACCCGCAGAATATTGGTGAGCACCTGCCCGATCGTGCGAGTGCGCTGCACGGTCCGCACGGATGCGAGCGGGGACTTGAGTGAGAGCATTTGCGTGTTTTCCACGCCTCGCTTCTTTTTCACCCCGTCGACAATCTGGTCCACCGATCGAAGGATGATCCAGGTCAGTACTTTGCTGACAACCCAGGCACCCACGAGAACGAGGACGACTTGCACGAGGGGAAGAAAAGGGCCGAGAAACTCGGCGACAGTATCGAAAAATTCCTGCATATCGGTGACGAGTGTATTGAGTCACCCCGAATGTGACCTGGCTGCGCGGGCCGGATTACCTGAAACGTGCACCTCGAGTTCATCAGTGCGATGATTGACGTGGTTACAATGCCTTCCTGTTGGGTAACTGGTTTTCCTTGTAACCCACTGATTATCGAAGCCTGAGAACTGCGAACTGAGACTGAGGAAGCTAGCTAATGTCCCAATCTGATGCGCGGGATCGCGAGTATGTCGACATCCCGGACACTGACGTTGAAGCCCCGGATGCACACGGAAAATTCTCGCTCAACGAAGACTGGTGGGCCACGATCGTAGGGACGGCGCTGATGCTGCTGTGCCTCGCGCAGGTCATCCCAAACATCGGCGGGTGGTTCTAATGTCAACCAAGTCACCGGTATCGGCGTCGCGCCGCGACGGCGAGGTCTCCGAGAACACTCCCGTCACAAACGGCGGTGGCTGGACGATCCTCGGCCTGCTCTTAGTGGTGGCGCTCGCGGTCTCCGTCCAAATCCTCACCTCGAATATGCCCGATTGGACCGCGGACACGTGGTTCGGACCACTTGCGAAGTCAATTGAATTCCCCGTGTACGCGATCGCGCTGGGGTTCCTCTTTAACGGGATCCTTTCGGCCACGGGCGTGCGTGACAAGATGTCCGCTGGTTTCCGCACCGAGTTCTTCATCAAGATCGGCCTCGTGCTGCTCGGCACCACCGTGAACATCAACGTCATTCTCGAAATGGGGCTGCCCGCGATCATCCAGGCCCTGCTGCTGATCACGATCGTGTTTTTCTTTACGTGGTGGTTCGCCGGGATCATCGGGCTGGAGCCGCATCTGCGAGCGCTCCTCGCATCCGCGCTGTCAATCTGCGGTGTCTCCGCGGCTGTGGCGGCAGCGGGAGCCGTGAATGCGAAGAAGGAACAGCTCGCCTACGTCGCGGGGCTCGTGATTGTGTTCGCGCTCCCGGCGATCTTCTTGCTGCCGTGGCTTGCGGGAGTCATGGGGCTCTCCCCGGTGGTCACCGGTGCCTGGATCGGCGGCAATATCGACACCACAGCCGCAGTGACCGCCGCCGGCGCCATGGCTGGCGACGAGGTGCTGCAGTACGCATCCGTGGTCAAGATGATCCAGAACGCACTCATCGGCTTCGTTGCCGTCGCGCTCTCGATCTACTTCACGCTCAAGGTTGACCGCCCGGCCAACATCTCGACCACTACCGTGACTCGTGCCGGTTGGGGACAGGTCTGGTCACGCTTCCCGAAGTTCGTGCTCGGCTTCCTCTTCGCGTCGATCCTGGTCTCCGTTCTCGCCGCGATCTTCCCGGCTGCGATGTCCGATGGCGCCTGGCTCGATAACGGTGTGAGTGCCGCGAAGTCCCTGCAGACGATGTTCTTCACGCTCGCCTTCGTGTCCATTGGTCTCGAGTTCCGCTTCGGTGCGCTCAAGGAGGCGGGATGGAAACCCATCCTCGTCTTCTTCGTCGGCACGATTGCGAACCTTGTCGCCGGCCTCGCTCTGTCGTGGCTGCTCTTCGGCGTGATCTTCGGGGGCAACTTCGCCTAGCTTGCCGAAGCCCGGCACCAGCAAGGAACGGGCTCTGATCAAAATCTGAAAAAGTGCCACGGATTGGTGCGACACGCGACGACACGCGCGGCGTATTCCCTCTCGTGGCACTTTTTCAGTTCGGCGGGTTACCTGTGTGGACCGCCGAGCGTCTCGCGGCTACTCGTTTTCCGCATCCCGCTTCTGCACGAACAGCGCGCGGTTGGTGTCGTCGAGCCCCTCGGTGATGATCCGTCGCAGGCCGGCCGGAGCATCCTGATTCTGCTCGAGCCACGCGCTTGCCGCGTCGGCAACCTCCTGGGTTACGAGTGTGCGCGGGAAGAACCCCTCCACGAGGTATTCGGCAATCGAGAAGCTACGCGAATCCCAAATCCCTCGAAGTCCCTCAAAGTACTGCGCCACGTAAGGCTGCACGAGCGAGTCATCGTGGGTATTCCAGAATCCGGCGAAGGTGGCACGGACAACCTCATTGGCAGCACCCGAGTGCGTCCACACCGAATCCCACGCAGCCTGCTTGGCCGCGGGCGTTGGAATCGCGGCACGGGCTTGGGCGGCGGAGCGCTCGCCGTCCGAGGTGCGGTCCTCTTCGAGTCGCGTAGCGATCTCGGTTTCGCCCGCACGACCGCCGGCCACGAGCGAGAAAAGCAGCTCCCAGCCCAGGTCGGTGTCGATGTCGAGTCCGGGGAGCGTTTTCGTCAGCGAGAACAGATCGGCCACCGCCTGCAATTGCGCATCGGTCCGAGCAACCTGCGCAAACGCACGCACAAACGCGAACTGCGCATCCGACCCCTGCTCGGCTTCGGTGGCAAGGACCAGCAACTCATCCCCAATCACATCGAGAATCTCATCGCGGTCTTCGGTTGCGACGTAGCGGTTGGATGCGGTGGAGAGCTGGCCGAGCAGTTGACGTCTCGTGGTCGACTCGGTTTCGGGCGCGATGTGTTCGAGGACGAGCCGCGCGTAGTCGCGTGCGCGATATTCGCCATCACGGGTGGCATCCCAAATACTGCCGAGCACGAGGCCGCGCGCGAGCGGATCTGGCATCCGCGAGACGTAGCGCCGCGCGGTGGCAAGAGACTGTTCGTCGAGACGAATCTTCGCGTAGGCGAGGTCTTCATCATTGAGTAGAACGAGGTCCCCGCGAAGCTCGCCAACAAGCTCGGGCACCTCGGTGCGCTCCCCGTCGACATCGAGTTCAACCTTCTTGACGCGCACGAGCTGGTCCGACTCATCCACCGTGTAAATGCCCACCGCGAGGCGGTGCGGGCGCAGTGTTGGGTACTGTTCGGTAGCCGACTGGGTGATGGCGAAGGAAGTGAAGCGACCCTCGGCATCCACTGCAAACTCCGGGCGGAGCGTATTGACCCCGGCGGTCTGCAGCCACTTCTGCGACCAATCCTTGAGGTCACGGCCCGAAGCACGTTCGAGCTCGACAAGGAGGTCATTGAGCTCCGTGTTTCCCCAGGCGTGCTTCCTGAAGTACTCGCCGACGCCCTGGAAGAAGGCGTCACGGCCGACCCAGAAGAAGAGCTGCTTGAGTACCGAGCCACCCTTGGCGTAGGTAATGCCGTCGAAGTTCACGAGCACGTCGTCAAGATCGCGAATCTCGGCAACGATCGGGTGTGTCGAGGGCAGCTGGTCCTGGCGGTAGGCCCACGACTTCTCGCTCGCGAGGAAGGTAACCCAGTTGTTCTGCCATTCGGTGGCCTCGGCGGTCGCAATGGTCGAGATGAACTCGGCGAAGGACTCGTTGAGCCACAGGTCATTCCACCACTTCATCGTGACGAGATCACCGAACCACATGTGACCGAGCTCGTGCAGAATCGTGACGACGCGGCGCTCGCGAACCGCATCCGGCACGCGCGAGCGGAAGACATAGTTCTCGGTGAAGGTGACGCAGCCGGCGTTCTCCATCGCACCCATGTTGTATTCGGGCACGAACAGCTGGTCGTACTTCTCGAAGGGGTAGGGGACACCGAAGTGGGATTCGTAGTACTCGAAACCCTGCTTGGTGGTTTCAAAGACACTCTCCGGGTCCATATATTCGGCGAGTGAGGAACGGCAGTACACACCGAGGGGGATGGTGCGGCCATCGCTCGAGGTGAGTTCGTCGCGGTATTCCACGTAGGGTCCCGCCACGAGCGCGGTGATGTAGGTCGACATCCGCGGGGTGGTGGGGAACGCCCAGGTCGACTTTTTGTCGTCAATCGACTGCGGTTCCGGTGTCGGCTGATTCGAAATGACCTGCCAGTGATCGGGCGCGGTGACCGTGAAGGCGAAGGTTGCCTTGAGGTCGGGCTGCTCGAAGCAGGGGTACATCCGGCGCGCATCGGGCACCTCAAACTGCGAGTAGAGGTAGACCTCGCCGTCGGCGGGGTCCACAAACCGGTGCAGGCCCTCGCCGGTGTTCATGAAGTGCATATTTGCGTCGATCACGAGCGTATTCTGCTCAGCCAGATCGGTGAGCTGGATACGCGCACCATCGGCAACTTCGGCGGGGTTTAGGTCACGACCGTTGAGCGATACCGAGTGGACTTCGCTCGTGATCGCGTCAATGAACGTGTTCGCGCCCTGCTTCGCCGTGAAGGTCACGGTGGTGGTGCAACGGAAGATTTCGGGCGAGATAGTGAGATCCAGCGCAATGTCGTAGTGATCGACGGCGATCAGATCGCTACGTTCCTGTGCTTCGGCTCTAGTGAGATTCTCTCCCGGCATACTGCTCCTGTCATCGATCGGGCCACCAAGATTCAGGTGGCAACAGTCGCGAGCCTAGTGGGATCAAACGTCGGATGCGGCGCGCGACGCCGTGAGCGAAACCAATCGGCGAAGGATTCCCACCCGTCGCGAATAACCGTAGGCTGGTTGATCGGTGAAAATTCACCGAAGGATGGCGTGGTTGGGGAGGGAGAGATATGCAGCAAGCACTCCGCCGGCTTTGGCAGCTGGTGAAACCAATTCGCGTTCGACTACTGCTCGGCATGCTTACCGCGTTTGCCGCCACGCTCACCGCCCTCGCGATGCCGCAAGTGCTTTCCTGGCTGGTGAACGACGTCATCACCGGCGGCGCCGGCATGACCGTGGTGCTCGTCGCGGGCGTTATTGTCGCCGCGCTCGGTCTGCTCGAATCGGTGCTGTTGTATCTGCGTCGAGTGTTCACCATTGACCCGTCGAGCCGGGTCGAATTCACGCTCCGCAATAAGCTCTTCCGTCACCTGCAGCGGCTCCCACTGTCCTTCCACGACTCTTGGGAATCCGGTCAGCTGCTTTCGCGAGCGATGAGCGACATGAACCTCATCCGACGCTGGCTTGGTTTCGGTCTGATCATGCTGTTCTCCGACATTGTGATGATCGGGGTAGGCATTGTGCTCATGTGGAACTCGGCGGGCATTCTCGCGCTGATCTACCTCTGCGGGGCGCTACCGCTCATTCTTTTCGTGTGGCAGTTCACCATCCGCTTCCAGCGCATTTCGCGCCTCAGCCAGGATCAAGCCGGCGACCTCGCAACCAATGTCGAACAGTCGGTGCACGGCATCCGCGTGATCAAAGCCTTTGGCCGTTCCGATCATGCCCTCGAGCAGTACACGGAACTCGCCGAGGTGGTTCGCGGTACCGAGGTGCGCAAGGGCCGACTCACCGCGACCTTCGACTCGGCGATTTCGTTGCTGCCCGAACTCGCACTCGGTATCGCCCTGCTCGTCGGAATCTTCCAGGTCGCTGACGGCGACATCACGGTGGGCGGGCTCTCCGCATTCTTTGCCACCGCGATGATTATGACCGGCCCGGTGGCAATGCTCGGACAAATGCTTGGTAGCGCCGCGGCGACGCTTGCGGCACTCCACCGGCATGATGAAGTTGCGAACGAGGAACCCCTGATCGTCGACCCCGAGTCACCCGCGGCATTCTCGACCGAGGATGCGCGCGGCGCGCTCGAGTTCCGCCACGTCGAGTTTCGATATCAGGATGCGCGTGAGGGCTTCGAGGTCCTGCGCGACGTCGATCTTGCGGTGCGGCCGGGGGAGACCCTCGCCATTGTCGGCGTGACGGGCTCGGGGAAGTCGACGCTGTTGCAGCTCGTACCACGGCTCTATGACGTCACCGATGGTCAAGTGCTCGTCGACGGCATCGACGTGCGGGAGCTTCGACTCGAGGACCTTCGCACGGTCACTGCCATGGCCTTTGAGGATGCCACGCTGTTCTCCGGATCCGTCCGTGAGAATGTGCTTCTCGGCGCCGACCCAGACCTCAACGATGAGGAGGCCCAGTCGCTGCTGGAGCTCGCACTCAACACTGCGGATGCCGGGTTCGCATACGAGTTACCCGATGGCCTCGACACTCGCATCGGCGAGCAGGGTCTTTCGCTCTCCGGTGGACAGCGGCAGCGCATCGCCCTGGCGCGTGCAATCGCCGTCCGCCCGAAGATTCTTCTCCTCGACGATCCGCTCTCGGCGCTCGACACCTCGACCGAAGAACGAGTCACTGAGCGCTTGCGCGAGGTGCTCCGAGGTACGACCACGCTGGTGGTCGCCCACCGCACCTCCACCGTGGCACTCGCGGACCGCGTTGCGCTCCTCGATGACGGCCGCATCGTGGCCGTTGGCACCCATTCCGAGCTGATGGAAACCGACCCCCGCTACCGCTTCGTGATGGCCGACCTCCAAACCGAACGACTCGATGTCGAAGAACTCGCGGGAGGTGAACAGCAGTGAGCCAGCGCAACACCCAGCAGCGCAACAGCCGGGGGAACGGCACCCAAGAACGCAGCGCCCAAGAGCCCGGCAATCAACACAGTAGCGAACAGGACACCGGACTCGCGGGCGACCTACTAAGCGACAAGCAGCGACGGCAGCGATCCTTCTCATTGCTCGGCAACCTGCTCAAGCCTGTGCGGTGGACCTTCGCGCTCAGCGCCGTTTTCGTCGTGCTCGTACAGCTTGCTACGGTCCTCGGCCCGGCCCTGATTGCCTGGGCGGTAGACACCGCACTCCCGGCGCTCGTCGACGGGGACGCTTCGCTCGCTATCGCAGTCGGGATCGCCTATATCGTCATCGCGCTCTTGCGTGCAGGCGCAACCTATCTGAGTATTTGGCTGTCCGCAGTGGCCGGCCAAAAAGTGCTCTTCAATTTGCGCCGCAGAATCTTCCGGCACACGCAGCGATTGAGTCTCGGTTTCCACGAGCGCTACACCTCGGGGCGGGTGATTTCGCGTCAGACCAATGACACCGAATCGCTCCGTGAGCTCCTCGAAGCGGGTATTTCCGTGATCGTCGGGGCACCACTGCTGATGGTGTTCACCTCGGTCGCCATTATCTCGATGGACTGGGTGACGGGCCTGCTCATGCTGGTCATGCTGGTTCCGGGTGTCTTCCTGACCCGGTGGTTCCAGCGCAGGTCCTCGCTTGCCTACCGCGATATTCGCACGCACTCGGCACGGCTCACGGTCAACTTCGTTGAAACCATGGGCGGGATGCGTGCGGTGCAGGGGTTCCGCCGCGAGGCAGTGAATGACGCACGCTTCACCAGAATCGGCGCGGACTACCGCGATGCCGTACTCGTCTCAATCCGCGTGTTCGGGATTTACCAACCGACACTGAAGTTCCTCGGTAACGTGATCGTCGCGGTGGTGCTCGTCGTCGGTGGTTGGCGCGTGCTCACCGGCCACCTCGATGTCGGGGTGCTGCTGGGCCTCGTGCTCTATACCCGCCGCTTCTTCCAACCGATCGACATGATCGCTGGGTTCTACAACTCGCTGCAGTCGGCCGTGGCCGCGCTCGAGAAAATCTCCGCGCTCCTCGCTGAAGAGCCCACGATTCGGGAGTCTGAGCATCCGATCGCCCTGCCCGAGGAAGCCGCGCTGCAAGGTGTGGGTGGGGAACTCGAATTCCGGCAGGCATCCTTCAAATATTCGGCTGCGGGACCGACCGTGATGCACCCGCTGGAGCTACATATCCCCGGCGGCCAAACCGTCGCGCTCGTGGGCCAGACCGGTGCCGGAAAATCGACGGTCGCAAAACTCCTGGCGCGCTTCTACGACGTCACCGACGGCGAGATTACGCTCGACGGCGTCGATTTACGTTCACTTTCGAGCCAGTCGCTGCGGGATGCGGTGGTGATGGTGACCCAGGAGTCCTACCTGTTCTCAGGGACCGTCGCCGAGAACATTGCCATTGGGCGACCAAACGCGACTCGCGAGGAAATCGAAGAAGCGGCGCGGATTATCGGTGCGGATGCGTTCATTCGTCGATTGCCGGATGGGTACGACACGGATGTGCAGACGCGCGGTGGCCGGCTCTCCGCGGGGCAGCGGCAACTCGTGTCCTTTGCGCGCGCGTTCTTGGCCGACCCGCGCGTGCTCATTCTGGATGAAGCGACCAGCTCGCTCGATCAGCCGAGTGAACGCGCCGTGCAGGATGGGCTGACGACGCTGCTTGGAGATCGGACCGCCCTGATCATTGCCCACCGACTCGCGACCGTGATGGTCGCGGATCGGGTTCTCGTCATGCACGAAGGCCGGGTGGTGGAGGACGGTACGCCCACCGAACTCATTGAAGCGGGCGGTCGGTTCTCCCAGCTTCACCGGGCGTGGCGCGAGTCGATTTAGACCGCCATACTGCGGGCGCGAATTCAGGCAAGTGCCGCTGGCCGTTGTAGCCTTGAAGCCATGTCTGAGAACACGCCGACCAAGGTCGATTTCTGGTTCGACCCCGCTTGCCCCTGGGCCTGGATGACGTCCCGTTGGATCGATGAGGTCGCGTCGCTGCGCGATAGCGTTGAGGTGGAGTGGCACATCATGTCGCTCGCAATCCTCAATGAGAACCGCGAGATGGATGACGCGCACCGCGCATCCCACCAGCGTTCGATGCGCGCGGGCAAAGTTGCCGCCGGAATCATCGCCGAACTCGGCAATGACAAGGTCAAGGCGTTCTATGACGAGATCGGTACCCGCATCCACCCGGAAGGTCGCGGCAAGGACGACGGCATCCTCGAAGAGTCGATGGCCGCTGCCGGAATTGACGAAGCCATCCTCAGCCGCGCTGACGCTGGCGAATTCGACGCTCAGCTGCGCGCATCCCACGAAGACGGCATCGGCCGCGTGGGTCAAGACGTGGGCACGCCGATTGTGTCGGTGAACGGTGTGGCCTTCTTTGGTCCCGTGATTTCCCCCGCTCCGAAGGGCGACATGGCACTGACGCTATTCGACGGCGTCGTTGCGGCAGCAAGCTATGAGGGTTTCTTTGAATTGAAGCGCAGCCGTACGCGCGGACCGGAGTTCAACTAATGCGCATCCACATTGCGACTGACCACGCGGGACTCGAGTTCTCGCAGCAGCTGCAGGAACACCTGCGCACCAACGGCCACGAGGTCGTTGATCACGGTCCTCAGGAATACGACCCGGTTGACGACTACCCGTCTTTCTGCATCAACGCCGCACAGGCCGTTGCGAATGACTGGGCTGCCGGCGAGGAATCACTCGGCGTTGTGTTCGGCGGATCCGGCAATGGCGAACAGATTGCGGCCAATAAGGTCACCGGCGTTCGCGCGGCGCTCGTATGGAACGATTCCACGGCCAAGCTCGCGCGCGAGCACAATAACGCGAATGTGATCTCCATCGGTGCCCGCCAGCATGAGGTCGCGGATGCGATTCGCTTCATCGATCTGTTCGTCGCCGGACCGTTCCCCGGTGATGAGCGTCACGTCCGCCGCATTTCGCAACTCGCGGAGTACGAGCGCACCGACTCGATCGCAGGCAAGGAACTCCTTGACGGCACCCGGGCTGAGGTGCCGGTGCAGTTGACCGGAGGTGAATAGGGATGCCCGAGGGGCACTCCGTTCACCGAATCGCCCGCCAGTTCCAAACGAATTTTGTCGAGCGCATTTGTGAGGCATCGAGTCCGCAGGGCCGGTTCTCCGATGGCGCTGCGGTTCTCACGGGGCGGGTCATGGAAGAATGCTTCGCCGTCGGCAAGCACATGTTTGCGCGGTTCGAGGACGGCTTTTGGCTGCGCGTCCACCTCGGCATTTATGGCGCCTGGGATTTCTCCGGTCAGGTCAATTCAACGCTTGGCCAAACCGGAGAATACTCGCGTCCGAGCGTGGAGGATTCCCGCGGCGAGAATTCGTTGACCTCGATCGGTGCGCCGCGGCTCACCCGCGTGCGTATGGCGGAGCAGGAAACGGCCACGGCGATTGCGGAACAGTGGCCGCCCGAACCGGTGGGTGCGGTGCGGCTGCGGCTCCTTACCGCCGACTCCTGCGGCGATCTTCGCGGGCCGACCGCCTGTGAAGTGCTTGATCAGGCTGGCGTCAACAAGGTGCTTGACCGGCTCGGTCCCGACCCGCTGATCGTGGACTATGACGAGGGTGAACGCACCTTTATTGAGCAGGTGCAGCGACGTCGAGTGCCGATCGGTCAACTCCTTATGGACCAGTCGGTGGTCGCCGGCATCGGCAATATTTATCGCGCCGAGATGCTGTATCGCGCCAACCTCGACCCGTATACGCCGGGGAATCTCGTGACCACCGACACCCTCAAACAGATGTGGGCCGACTGGTGGCGGCTGCTGCGCATTGGTGTTGAGGTTGGTCAAATGATGACCATTGACGGTCTCGAGGGGCAGGCGTATGAGGACGCGCTCCGCAGCCGCGAGGACCGTCACTGGGTCTATGGTCGGGCTGGCGAGCCGTGCCGCACCTGCGAAACGCCGATCATGCTCGCAGAAATGCAGAACCGCAAACTCTACTGGTGCCCGACCTGCCAGAAGTAGTGGCGCGGTAGCTGGGGCTCGCTAACGCAGTTCGCTGACTGTTTGGGCGAGTGTCTTCGCGTTTTTCAATCGGTTCTCGTAAGTCGCAGCGACAAAGATCAGCAGTGCGCCTGCGGAGCCAAGCCACACCCACCACGGCAGCGAAAGGTCGGGCACCATCCACCGGATGGCGACGATGACGTGCGCGATTGCGGCGATGGACCCGAGCACGAGCGGCGCCTGTAGTTTGCCGAGTGCGCCTACGAGCACCGCAGCGACCACGAGCGCGGTGTAGATTCCGATTCGCAGCGGTGTCGGGTCTGCCGCTTCGATAATCCACAGTGGTACCAGCACTAGCAGGAGGCCGGGCCCGAGTGCGGGATAGCTTCGCAACTGCGGATTGACGCGCATCCAGATCGCACCAACCACGCACAACACGAGACCGTAGGCGAGGAAGAAGGTGTCCGCGGTAATGGTCGTGCCGGCGGTGATCGCTTTGAAGAGCAGGGCCAGCGAAGAAACCCCACTCACGGCAGCGATCGCGTTCATCGAGTATCGGAGTACGGAGGCTTTGCGCGCGAGGAGGGCGGCAACGATAGTGGTGGCGAGGACTGCAAACAGCATCGCGAAAGCCAGTATCGCGAAAGTGTTGCCGCCACGAAGATCGCTGCTCAGCATTGTGATCACGGTGAACCAGCCTGGTACCGCAGCGGCGTAGACGCTCACCTCAACCCGCAGAGCCGGAAGCGGTGCACGGTTCGGATCGCGAGGGATCAGGATCGCGAGAAGGGTAAGGAATACGCACCCGGGGAGGGCGACCGCGAATAATTGTGCCGTGGGATCTGTGGGCCAGAGAAGATTCGCCGAGGCCAGGAGCGTGAGGCCGGTGCCAAAGCCGCGAAGCAGGGCCGAGAAATTACGATCGGCGAGTTTTCCTGCCGCTGCAAAGCCCAAGCAGACGAGTGAAACCCCAACCGCGAGCGCGGCAAACGGTAACGCCCGAACTGACTCGTCGTTGACGGTGGTCGCCGTGACGATCGGCAGGAGCGTGGCAACTCCGGCCGCAACGAGTACTGCGATGCCGGTTCGATCCCGACCAATCGCCGCAAATAGCGCTGTAGCTACCGCGACGGCACCGGCGGCAGTGAGTGTCCACCACGGCCAACTGATAGGCACGGCGATCAGTGCGGTCCACATCGCCACGGGGATGAGGGCTGCGGTGAGGATTCTGAGAGCACCGAAGCCAGTGGTACGCAGTCGGATGCCGAGCATCGCGGCGAGCGCGAGAGCGGCGACGGCTACACCAATGTGGAGCCAGGGAGCATCGGTCAAGGCCGTCGTGAGCCCCGCGTGCGCAATGAGTGACGCGATAGCGGCAATGAGTAATGCCACCGCGGTAACGATCCGAGCCGCGAACGAATTCACCACGACAAACGCAAGCGTGATCGCTACCGCGGCGAGTGCGATATCAATTGCGCGCGGCGGCAACAGCAGTGCGGCAAATGCCACGAGGACGACGCCGGACCCCGAGATGATGCGCATGAGGTGCGGCGGGTTGGCGATGCGTGTGCCTGCACTTGCACGCGTACCGGCCCCGTTGGCTGCTCCAGTAGTTGTTGGTGCTGTTGTCGCAGCCACGGTTGCAGCGGCCGTTTCTTGTTGAATCGGAATGCCGCGCCGCATGAGCTGGAGCGCGACGCCAGCTGACAGCCCGATCGCGGCCGCGAGGACAAAGCCGGTCAACGACGGAGCGGGAGCGGCCATCGCCGTGTCTGGGTTGGCCGCGAACTCAAGGGCATCGCTGGCGGCGGTGATCGTGGCAATCGCCGCGAGCGGGGCGAAAACCATGGCCAGCAACTGTCGAGTCGGCCCCAATAGGGAACCTGCGCGCCAAAGACTCGCAAAGACGAGCACCGCGAACGACAGGGCGGCGCCGACGAGCGCAATAATCAGGGGCATCGTGGAATGGATGGCCTGGCCGCGGCTACCGAGCAGTGTCGCGACGGGGAGTGCGACGCCGATCACCGTCATACCACCAAGAACCCACGTCCCCTGATGCATTCTCGAGGCAATTCCTGACCTGCCGAGAACCAGCGCCGACATCAGGGCTGCGAGCGCGATCGGTGCTGCGATAAACAGTGGCCACGCATCGGCGAAGATCCGGCCGACAAACACTGGACCAAATAGCGCCAGGATTGCCGGTGCCAGCCACGGTAAGACAGTGCGGACTCCGGTGCGGGGAGTGTCGGGCGCGGGTTTGATGCTTGCAATGAGCGGCACCGCGCACGCGAGACCGAGGGTAATCAAACTCGTCGGCTTCGGCTCCCAACCCCATTCCGAAGAATTGAGCACATTCGTGAGTGCGACAACTCCCGCCGCAATAGCGAGCGCCTCGGCGGCAAGAGTCTCCCGCTCGGGTACCCGCACCAGCCGCAACACGGTGGTGACTGCGACGGTAAGTACGGCAGCGAGGACCAGCGACCACACGAGCAGCAGGCGAGCCTCAGGGGTACCTAACCCCGCGCTGATGAGCCGAATGGTTGGGGCAACGATGATGATGAAAAGCGGCAAGAGCGCGATAAGGGAGAACACCCTGGTGACAGAAAGAGTGTCCGTGTCAGTGTCGCGGTCGCGAAGTGACTGGAGCACCAATGCCACCGCGGTCAATGCGGCGAGGACCATCCCGACAATGCTCGCGACACCCGCGGATTCGGTTGGTGTCGCCCCGAAGAGAAAGAGCTGCAGCTGCTGGACTGGCACCAAGAATAGAAGCGCTGCACCAGCTATGGCGAGAATACGCCGGTCGACTTGTTCCATGCTGCGCATCCCTGCCGCGGTTACCAGCGTGGTCGCGGGGATCCCGATCACCACGAGGACGCTCAGTACTGGGAATTCGCGTACTTCCACGCAATAAAGGAGGGCGAACACCGCAATGACCACGGTCGCGATGCTGAGTGCCCGTGCCGGTACTTGACCGCGAAGCATCCGAAGTACGAGAAAGCCAAGCCACACGAATGTGACCGAGGCGAATGCCTCCGGATTCTGGAAAATTGTCGTAAGGAGGAGTCCCACGGATGCCACCATGAAGAGCGACTGCAGCACAAACCGCAGCGCGTGTTTATCCTCACGAGCCCAGATCGCGATAGCAATGATCGCGCCAGCCATCAAGACCGCCAGAGTTACGGCACTCGCGAGGAAGGGGAGGCCCAACGCAATAATGACGAGGCCGACAGCTCCGATGACGGCCACAATCGTCAATCGACGCTGTGTTCCGGGCCCCCGACCCCACACGCGATATCCGATTCCGGCAATGACCGTACAGACAAGAATCGAGACGCCGGGGGCTACTAAGTCCCAGCCGATCGTTGGTGTTTCGCCGGTGGCTCCTGCGAGCAAAGGTATGACGATGACGAAGGGTAAGAACGGTATTGCGCACAGGATGGTGATCACACCGGTGCTGATAATACTGACGAGCCAGCGGACTCGATCCTTGTGCTCCGCACGCAAATAGACGAGATCTGCGAACACCGCAGCGAGCGCGATGAAGGGGAGCACCCGCCATAGAACGTTCAGTGCACCGGGTGGTGGGGTGAGCATGTTGATGGTTGCCGCGACGGAGAACATCGCGCTGGCCCAAAGCAGCGAGGTCGCAATCGTGCCCGAGATGCGCAGCCAATTGAGCGGTCGCAATTCTGCGTGGTTGTGAATTTGGCGAGCCTGTCCCATCATCGCCACTGTGCCAATCACGGAAGCGATGATGCCGACGATGGCGGCCTGGGTGGGTAGGTCAAATTCCCTAGCGCCACCGACACTCGAAATGAAGAGGGTCAGACCACTCGCCATGAGGTAGAGGGATGCGATCTGGCCAATTCCGTAAACAATGCCCACCTCGAGCGCATCAATCCGATTGTTTCGTCTGTGAATAATCGGGGCAAGCAGCGAAGCAAGCGCGAGTCCTGAAGCGCCAAGCATCGTGGCTGAGGACTCCACGAGGACGATGGAGAACACCCACTGCACGAGCGACATCACTGCCGGACCCATTGTGAACGTGCTCGCGAGTCGTGGCGAACGAAGGCCTGAGAGCTTGCCCCAGAAGAGCATCAGCGCGGTCACAAGAAGCAGCCCAACACCCCAGTACAGCGTGCCGGTTACGTTGCCGAGACCGAGCATATTGAGTGACTGGACAGCCCACACATCGAGGAGTACTAAGACGACGCCGAGCACGGCGACACCCTCGGCTGTTGCCGTGAGGCTACGTCGTTTCAGCCAGGTGGCGAGCGCAATTACCGCGGCAGTGACGCCCGCGGTAATGATTGCTTTCACGGTGAGGTCGAACACCACGAATGCGACAGTCAAGAACACGATCGCGGCGATGCTCACGAATGAGACACCGATGATGAGCAGCAACATCTGGATGCCCGAACGGCGAGGCTTTTCACTGCCTTCTGTTGTTGCAGACCCTGTTGTTGCGGAGCCTGCTGGCTCGGGCGGCATTGCTGCAGGCGTTGAGACTGCCGACGGCGCTATTGGCAATTGCGGAGCGGCCTGCTCCCAGGAAGTATCTGCTGGTGCTGGTGCTGGTGCTGGTGCTGGTGCCGGTGGCACAGTGTCCGCCGGTTGATCGTGTTGTATCGAATACACCGCTGCGCGCTGGCTTTCTTGCCAAGCCCGGTTGAGGAGATGTCCGCGTGCGATGAGCGCATCTGCAGCAGTGTTTGACTGCGTGAAGACCTCCGAAAGTTCCGGCCGATTGAGATCGAGACCGCAATCAACACACTTCGCCGCCTGCAGGGTGGCAGTGAAACACATCGGGCAGCGGTCGGTGGAACGCAGGTCGTCGAGGTTGCGGGGAAACTCTGGAAATCGACTCGAGGAAGCCGAAGAGTGTTGCTGATCCAAGTTGAGTCCTTCCGCTCGGATTCCGAAGCGGAATCCCACATGCCATGTAGGTAGGTAAGCAGAAATTGACCGGTGAGTAGGCGTTGTCCACAGAAATGCAACTGGAGCATCACTACTGAGCCCATTGTGGACAACTCGACACCTGAAAAATCAGCCTTGCGCGCGAGGAAGCAAAACGTCCGCTACAATTGCTAAGTCCTGTTCCGACAGGTACGGGGATGTAGCTCAATGGTAGAGCCTCAGTCTTCCAAACTGATTACGCGGGTTCGATTCCCGTCATCCCCTCCAACGCACCTTCCGCGCTATTGCAACGAAGTGCAGGGGTAAACCCTGCGCAGAAACACGTCGTAAAACTGCCGAAACCCTGCCGCGTGCCAGATCGTGCCCGATTTGGCTGCGGTAACTCACTTTCGGAGTTCAGACCGTGGCAAAACGCACGACCAATTTCGGCACTATTCGGAACCTACCTTCGGGCCGGTATCAAGCCCGCTTCACTATAAACGGCCAACGATTCCCCGCTCCCGATACATTCGGCTCGCGCGCGGCCGCCGTGGACTGGCTCGACGTTGAACGCGCCCGAGTGCTCACCGGCAGTTGGGCACCGCTACCGAACAACGCAACACCGCCCGAAGCGGTGACGCTCGCGGACTACGCGCGGCAATGGCTCGACGGCCGCGAACTATCGCTACGCACCCGCGCGCACTACGAGCGCTGGAGCGGAAACCGTTTCGACTGCGATTTGAGTCCGATCCATGAAGGGCAAACAAGTCAGCGACTGTGATCTTCCCGTTGGAAGGAACAACGCATTCTCCCTGTGCTTGGAGGCTTCAACGGCGGCGGTGAATACTCCGGCCTCTTTCTTCGGTTCGAATCCTCGCTTGTCGTTCTGACTCCCGTCCCTCTTCCGGTAGCGAACTCGAGAGCGTTGGCAGGTCGCGGTCGGGTATTCGCTAAGCGTGGCTATGGCTATGGCTATGACGACCTCGTCGGCGGTGCATCGAGAATCGCCTGTACGCCGCGATGATCCGCCTCAAGTCGACCAGCAAGATAAGGGATGAAGCCTTGCGCGAGGAGCGGGTGAAAGTTGATACCGTGCTTCTCTGCCATACGCCGGGTAAGTTGGCCGATTTTCTGCCCGTTGAGGCGGACCGCGAACGTCGCTTGGTCTTTGTATTTACCTTTGGTGATCCAGTCGTCGCCAATACTGAATGCGAGAACCTTGCCCTGCGGGTGCGACTTTAGAATGTGTTGGTATTCTTCTTCTCCGGTAACAGTAAGATCATAGGTCCCGTCGACGAAAACTCCCTTGGGGTCGTCGATTCTTGGCGGCACGAGGATCCCGGGCGTTCCCATTTTGATGTACACCTGCGGAATGTCACCTTTGAGCCATACTTTCGCAGGGGCTACGGGGAGCCCCTGCTCATCCCAAACTGATTTAAGCGCGGCTACATACTCGGGGGCCACGTCGGCGGGGAGATAGCCAGCGGTGAGTAGCTGATTGCCACCTGACATGTCGATGACAATGTCTACACGGATAGCGTTTCTGTCATGGCGGTTTTCAGGCTCGTGGGAGAGTGCGACTTCGATGTTGTTGGCGTCAGGGGAGCGGCGTAGTGCTTTCTTGATAGTGCGTAGATAGTGCTGTTCACCGACAACGGACAAGTCGCCGATTCCTCGTCGAAGTTTCACTTTGTGCGTGTAGGTCGGTTTATGATTTCGGCTGAAGAAGCCCATGTATATCTCTTCCGTTATGCAGCCTTACGCCAGAGGTGTTCGGTGCGCGAATAGTTTGATGGGATGTTTAGCCAATTACGGAGCATGTGTTGTGTCGCTTGTAGCTCGTCGAAACAGAATTCTGGATGCTCCGGGTAGCCGGGGGACGCACCGGTCGGCTGGTAATGAAGGAATGTCGCTCGGATGACCGCTTCGGTGCCTTCGCGGTGGTGCTTAGTTGCATGCCGATCGGAGCTCCCCATACCAGGAGCTTCCTGGCTGCCGACGACGTTATTCGCGGTCGAGTTCATCTTCGCTGACATTGGTGGCGGCCACGAAACGGAGGACTCTAGGCCCGAAGGGCGCATCCTCGCCTAGTCACCTCGTTTCTGATTGTTGGAAGTTGGTACGTGCGCCTTAGTCGAGGCACGCTAGTGCATCGCTCACGCCGGGTTCGGTTACTGAAAACTCGTGCCCATTCATCTGTCCTGGCCAGTCGGTGGCGGCCTGGGCTACGCCGTCAATCGCGAGAATCGTAACGCTCCCACCTCTGTCAATGTAGCCCCATACGCCTGTGGCCTCGGTCCCGTCTATGAGAGTGAAATCCATTGCGATGATCATCACATCGGCCTCGGTCGGGTGCATGACAGCGGCGGTCACCCCTGCCTCTATGGGGAAATCATTCGCGCCGTCGGCGATGCGTTCGCCTGCATCGGCAGGCGGGCTGGCGCACTCGACCTCGCTTGCGTTGGAGCATCCGGTGAGAGTGAGAACGATTAATGGCATAAGGGCGAGAGCTTTTCGCATGTCTGGATCCTAATCAAGAAGCAGGGTTCACCTAATCAGAGGCTAATTCGGCGGCATTTCGTATCTGAAGGGCGCGAGCGGCGGCAAAATTCCCTAGCAACTCAGTGTGAGGCACACTGATCTCATATGACTACATCGATACAGCCGAGCCAGGCCGGCCCCTTTCGAGTGTTCGACTGGATCCTCATGCTCGGCGCCGGCACGATGTGGGGATCGTCGTTTTTCTTTGTCCGGCATGCAATCGAGGACATCGACCCCACCACCGTTGCCTGGCTGCGACTGGTGATAGGCGCACTCGTCTTAACCATCGTTCCAGCCTCGTGGCGGCCGCTCCACCAGCGACGGGACTGGTGGCTCATCGCGATACTCGCCTTCGTATGGATGGCAGTGCCCTTCACCCTGCTGAATTTCGCCCAACAATCGATCGATTCAGCAATGGCGGGGATGATCAACGGTTCTGCGCCGCTGTTCACAGCGATTGTCGCGGCACTTTGGTTCCGCAAACGCCCATCGAAACTCTTGGCTGCGGGTCTCATTGTTGGGTTTCTCGGCATCATTGTGGTCCTTATGCCTTCGCTCACTGGCAATGTCAGGATCACCGGCGTTTTGCTGATGCTGCTCGTCACCGCGATGTACGGAGTGGCCTTCAACATTTCTGGCAACCTGCAGCAACGCAACGGTGCGCTCGCGGTAATCTGGCGCGCTCAGGTGCTTGCGGCGGTCATGACCACGCCTCTGGGACTACTCGGCCTCGGCAATACGCCGCCTGCAACCTTCTCCCCATCAAGTATCGCTGCGGTCGCGGCACTGGGTTTGCTCTCCACGGGGCTCGCGTTCATTTGCTTCACCGTGTTGATCGGCAGGGTCGGGCCGGCACGGGCGTCGATCAATATCTATTTGATCCCCGTGGTCGCCATGCTGCTCGGTGCATTGGTTGCGGGCGAGCAGCTGCATCCGATTTCATTCCTAGGCGTCGCACTCGTGCTCCTTGGAGCCTTTCTCGCATCCCGGAGCGGCCGTACGAAACGCTAATCGGCGATCAAGTGCGCGCCACTAAACGCTCATCGTCTCGCTGCCGCCGATCCGGTGATAGGGACGTCCTGCAATAAATCGCTGCAGGGCTCCGTCGGTAATGGCAATGCCCGATTCCGAAAGAATCGCGTCATGAATCGGTACGACCACGGCAGTGGGGTGTGCTTTCACGAAGTCGATGGTCTCTGCGAGCTTCAGCCACGGCGCCGCGATCGGGGTAAACAGGGTCGTGACGCTCGCGGGATCAGGGGCGGTGGTGAAGGAGTCGCCCGGGTGGAACAAGACCTCGTCGACGAGATACGCGTTGTTTTGGAGCGGCGGCATGGTGGGATGAACCAGCGCATGTTGGTCGCCGAATGCCGTCACCGCAAACCCGGCAACCTCGAAGGCGTCGCCCGGAGACACGACGGTGAGCCGAGCCTTGTCGATTCCCGCATCCAGGAGCACGTCGATCACTTCTTGCGGACCCCAGACCATCGCATCCGACCCTTCGAGTGCTTCCGGAACAATATGGTCTGGATGCTTGTGGCTCACGATGACTGCTTCCGCCTCGCGCACTCGAGCGTGCTCGCTGAGGTTTCCCGGGTCGATGACGAGCACTCTGCCGTCTTTCTCGAGGGCGATGGATGAATGTCCTAGTTTCGAAATCTCGGTCACGATCGGTCCTTCCGAATCGGCGTTTTTCTCACCGTAAGCGGTCGGAATCATAACTGGTCGATTTCTTTGCCCGCGGCGCATCTGACTACAAAGTTTTACCTCAGATCTAAGTAAGGCTGGCCTTATTTGCTGGACTGGTGTAAAACAATACATGGCTGACTCACAGGTTAGCCTCACCTAAGTCACAGCAGGTTGCACCTTGAGGGTCGCTCCTGTGTGCCGACACGTGGAATATCGACACTCAAGGAATCTGAAATATGAAGAGAGCGGATGCGAGGGGACGCAATTGTTCACTGCGTTCATCGTGGACCAAGCGGGGCCTTGCGGTTACTGCGGTGGCAGCAGTTGCCACAACGAGCGCCTTCGGAGCGAATCCTGCAACGGCGGATGAATCGGACTGGATTGTCGACGTCGAATCGCACGAGACGGGCGTAAATAACGGCTATCAGCTCGCCTACGACGACGACAACGACAAGGTCTACTTCACCGACGCGCAGTGGCGTTCGGAACAACGCACCGAGGGCACGCCAGACAGCGAGCCCTTCGACTGGACCGGTGTCGATGCCGAAACCACGAGCCTGAGCAGCATGCGCACCACCTTCTCGCCGTACGGCGTTGCGGTTGACGGCAAGCTCGATGGCGGCACGATTGTGACCACAACCGCTCGTGCCCGTGACGGTCAGTACGGCGGTGCGGTTGTCGTGTACTCGGCCGAGCAGGGCGCCCCCACGAACGCTGATCGCATCTACCAGTGGGAAGACGGCTCCCCGATCTTCTCCGGCGTACGTCGTATTGCGGTGGATGAAACCAACCACCTCGCCTACGTAACGAACCTTGGTAACTCGCGCGGCAACGGCCCCGACGGCTGGATCACCGTCATCGACCTCACCAAGCGCGGTCACGAGTCGGTGCTCGCACAGATCACGATTCCGGATGCATCCGGTGCCGTCGGCGTGACCGTGGACGAAGCGAATAACCTCATCTACGTCGGTGGCTACGCGGGTGGTCTCTACGTGATCGACGGGTCGAAGATTGACACCTCGAATCCGAAGAGTTTCGACCTGAACAACGCTGCTGTCAGCAAGCTTGACGGCGCCGGTGTCGGTTCGAACCCGCGCCCGACCTATAACGCTGACCTCAAGCGCGTCTATGTTTCCGAGTGGGCTTCGCCTACCGCGAAGATCACCGTGGTGGATGCCGATCCCGCATCCTCGACGTACGGTCAGCAGATCGAGCAGATCGAGACCGGCCCGAGCAACGCAGTTGAAGTCGATGGCGAGCTCGGCATCCTCTACTCGGCGAATCTTGGTGACCAGGAAGTCGTGGCCTTCGACACCGAGACCCACGAGGAACTCTTCACTGTTCCGACTTCGGGCAATGCGGTGAACCTCGGCATCAACCCGGACAACAACGATGTCTGGGTTTCGAACTTCTCAAACTCGGGTAAGACTGACGTTATTTCGGTGAGCGAAACGACGGTAGAGGCACCCGAACCGGAGACTGTCGAGACGGCGTACGGCTCCGGCGCGAACGTCGCGTATGTCACGCACCCGGCGCAGTGGGTTGAGGGCACGACGCTGAAGCTGTCAGGCCGTGACTGGAAGCACCCGGACGGCAGCGGCTCGACGATGGCGGTCAAGCTCAATGCTGGTGCAATCACCCCGAAGACTCCCTTGGGTGGGGACACCCCGGATGATGTCTGGGCTGTGATTGAAGCGAATGATGACGGCACGTGGACCGCTGAGATCCCGTTCCCGACGAGCGAAAACACTGACTCCGATCGCTCCGGAGTTGTTGCCGGTCAGTCCGTCACTTTCACATTGCTGACCGGTTCGATGAAGCCGGGTGACGTAGCCCGCGGCGGACAGATTCCGCTCGACATTGTTGCGGCAGATTCGGAAGCGGATGCAGCGGCTGACAGCGACCCCGCATCCGAATACGACTTCTCGGTGAAGGCCTACGACACGGGCGTTAACAACGGCTACCAGCTCGCGTACGACGATGACAACGACCGCGTGTACTTCGCGGATGCGCAGTGGCGTTCGGAGACCCGCGATGCTGAGACCGGTGAAATCACGGTCACCCAGGAAGCGAGCGGCAAGATCGTTCCGTTCAACGCAGCAACCTACGAGCGTCTCGACTCCCACGACTACACCGGGTTGAACCGAAACGACGACTCGTTCTCCGTTGAGACGACGCAGGAAGCTACCGGCAAGGTCGTCGAGTTCGACGCGGTCAACAAGTCGCTCACGAAGGACCACGACTACACCGTACTCACGCGAAACGATGACTCGGGCCTCACCGACGCCGATCCCTTCAACTGGACCGATGTTCCTGCTGACACCACGAGCCAGAGCAGCATGCGCACCACCTTCTCGCCATACGGCATCGCGGTGGACGGCAAGCTTGACGGCGGCACTGTCGTTACGACCACCGCTCGTGCCCGTGACGGCCAGTACGGTGGCGCAGTGGTGATTTACACCGCTTCGCAGGGCACTCCGACCGACGCTGACCGCGTCTTCGAATGGGAAGATGGCACTCCGATCTTCTCGGGCGTGCGCCGTATCGCGATTGACGAAACCAACCACCTCGCCTACGTAACGAACCTTGGGAACTCGCGCGGCAACGGCCCCGACGGCTGGATCACCGTCCTCGACCTGACCAAGCGCGGTCACGAGTCGGTGCTCGCACAGATCACGATTCCGGATGCCTCCGGCGCGGTCGGTGTGACCGTGGACGAGGAGAATAATCTCATCTACGTCGGTGGCTACGCGGGTGGTCTCTACGTGATCGACGGGTCGAAGATCGACACCTCGAACCCGAAGAGCTTCGACCTCAATAACGACGCAATCACCCTGCTCGACAAGGCTGGTGTGGGCGAGAACCCGCGTCCGACCTACAACGCTGACCTCAAGCGCGTGTACGTGTCACAGTGGGCATCGCCCGAGGCGAAGATCACGGTAGTGGATGCAGACCCAGAGTCGGCAGCCTACGGTGAGCAGATCGACGAAATCACCACCGGACCGAGCAACGCGGTTGAGATCGATGGCGAGTACGGCATCCTCTACTCGGCAAACCTTGGCGACCAGGAAGTCGTAGCCTTCGACACAGAAACCCATGAGGAACTCTTCACGGTTCCGACTTCGGGCAATGCGTTGAACCTCGGCATCAACCCCGAGACCCACGATGTGTGGGTGTCGAACTTCTCGAACTCCGGCATCACGGACATCATCTCGGTTCGCCCCGCAGATGACGGTGGCGATGACTCGTCGAACGGTGACGACTCGGCTGAGGGTGACGACGCCGCGAATGGTGATGACTCGGCCAACGGCGATGACTCGTCGAACGGTGACGACTCGGCTGAGGGCGATGACGCCGCGAATGGTGATGACTCGGCCAACGGCGATGACTCAGCGACGGGCGACGACTCGGCGACGGGCGGTGACTCGGCCGAGGGTGACGACTCGGCAACCGGCGACGACGCAGCCAAGGGCGACGACTCGGCAACCGGCGATGACGCTGCCGAGGGCGACGACTCAGGTGACGCAGATGGTTCCACTCCGGTTCCGTCTACACCTGAGGAAAACGACGGTGCCGGTTCCGGCACTGACGGCTCAGGTGACAACAAGGGCAAGAACGATGGCGCTAACGCTAAGGGCGACAAGTCCGAGGCAGGCGACAAGGACCAGAATGGTGGACTCGCATCGACCGGTGCAGAAATGCTGCCCGCGATCGTAGTGCTCTCTGTACTGCTCCTCGCCGGTGCTGCTCTGATCACTTGGAACCGCAAGCGCGGTCAAGAACAGGAGTAAGACCACTCCAGGAGTAGTCCAATTCCCTGAGTAACGACAGCCGCCGGGTGCCGCAATTAACTTGCGACACCCGGCGGCTGTCATTCAATTAGAACCAAGTTTGGACCGGTACGGTGCCTGTGGACTACCCGATCGTCAAAGTGTTAGCTCTCAATCTGCGCGACGAGGCGACCTCGAACTTCTCCTCGTTCGAGCTTGCCGATGCCGTCGGCGATGTCTTCGAAGCCAATTGTTGAGATGGTGGGGGACAGGTCGCCAGAAGCGATCCATTTCATGACTTCCGCAATGTCTTCCTTGCTTCCACCCATCGAGCCGTGCAGTTGTACTTTGCCCATAATGAGGGCATAGGTATTGATGGCAGACTCGAGCTTGCCCATGCCGACCTGAACAACCCGGCCATTGAATCGAACCGTTTCGATCGCGTCGGCGGTTGTTGTGCCGAAACCGGCGAAGTCGACTATGACGTCGAGCTCGTCCTCTTTAAACTCTTTGATCGATTTTGCAACCTTGACCGCACCAGATTCTTTTGCTGCATCCCAGACAGCTTCATTGACTTCAGCGATGTACACCTCGGCATTGTTGAGGTGTGCGACTCGTGCGCCGATCTGACCGAGCCCACCGAATCCGATAATGCCGACCTTCATGCCAGCCTTGACCTCACCAGTGCCCATAACCGCACCGTGCGAAGTCATACCCGCATCGGTCGCTGCAGCGGCCTGCTCGAAGGTAACGTCATCGGGGATAGCGATCAGCGCATCAGCAGAAACGAGAGACTTCTCTTCCCATGCGCCGTTGACCATGTAGCCCATGAGTTCTGCCATTGGCCACACGGCGACTCGATCGCCAACGTTCCAGTCACTAACACCTTCGCCGACGGCAGAGATGACGCCAGCGGTTTCGTGGCCGGGGACGACGGGAACGATCATGTTGGCGAGCCATTTTTCGTCCTCAAGGATCCCGACATCAGAGTGACAAAGCCCCGCAGCCTTGACGTCAATTACTACTTTTCCTGCTTCAGCATTTGGTTCGGGGATATCAACGCGTTCGAATGGTTTGTGAGTTCCGTTAAAGTGCCAAGCCTTCATCGGTATTCCTTTCAACTCTTGCGTCGTGGCTGGGGTGACACGAACTCCAATCACGCTATTGGGGGCACCTGCAAAGGGCCTCAGCAAAACCCAACAAGTGTCGGTTTGCGCTGCAGAAATGGCGAAGATGGTAAACGTCTGCTGAAATTCGGGCTACACTTGCACAGGTCGATTCAAATCGACATCGGGACATAGCTCAGCTTGGTAGAGCGCTCGCTTTGGGAGCGAGAAGTCGCAGGTTCAAATCCTGTTGTCCCGACCAATTTTTTTGGTTTGAGTCTGGGTCCTCTCATCCTCTCGTGATCTGCTGTACGGCATAGCGCCACCGCAGTTGTCTCAATGAAGAGGTACGAATCATGACTCACGCTGTCATTGTCGACGTCCTAAGGCTCGCGTCCGGCAAAGGAAAGCCAGGCGGCGCGCTCTCCGGTACGCATCCGGTCGATTTACTCGCGCAGGTGCTGAACGCACTCGTGGCACGGAGCCAACTCGATGCGGCGCTCATCGACGACGTCATTGCAGGATGCGTTGGTCAAGCGGGTGAGCAGGCCGCCAATATCGCGCGCAATGCGGTGCTCGCCGCGGGAATCCCCGAGTCGGTGCCTGCGACCACGATCGATCGGCAATGCGGATCGAGCCAGCAAGCTGCACACTTCGCGGCCCAGGGCGTGATCGCAGGTGCCTACGACATCGTTATTGCTGCTGGCGTCGAGTCGATGAGCCGCGTTCCCATGGGTAGCCCGATGGGGGACCACGACCCGCTCGGCCCGTCCATCGCAGCGCGCTACCCGGAGGGGCTCGTGCACCAGGGTATTTCGGCCGAACTCATCGCCGCGAAATGGCAACTCTCGAGAACCGAACTCGACGAATTCGCGGCGCGCTCGCACCGACTCGCGGCAGAAGCAACCGACACGGGCCACTTCGATAGCGAAATCCTACCCATCGAGGTGACCGATGCATCCGGCCAGAACACACGCCACCGAACCGACGAAACTATGCGCCCAAACACCACCGCGGAGGGGCTTTCGGGCTTGCAATCGGCATTTCACACGGAGGCATTCGCCGAGCGGTTCCCCGAAATCCAATGGCAGATCACCGCCGGGAACTCCTCGCCGTATACCGACGGTGCGTCGGGGGCACTCATTATGAGCGAGTCCACCGCCACCACACTTGGCCTCAAACCGCGCGCTCGCTTCCACTCCTTCGCGGTGGCGGCAGACGACCCGCTATTTATGCTCACCGCACCGATCCCCGCGACCCACAAGATCCTGGAACGCTCCGGACTGAAGATCGAGGAAATCGACACCTTCGAAGTCAACGAGGCATTCGCCTCGGTTCCGCTCGCCTGGGAACGTGAGTTCCAGGTCGACCCGGCCAGGGTGAATCCGCGCGGCGGTGCTATCGCGCTCGGGCACGCCCTGGGTTCCTCCGGCACCCGGCTGCTTACGACCATGGTCAATCACCTCGAAGCCACGAACGGTCGCTACGGCCTGCAGACCATGTGTGAAGGCGGCGGGATGGCCAATGCCACAATCATCGAACGGCTTTAGGAGGTCAGAATGGACATCGACGGTTCCGTCGCAGTCGTCACCGGAGGAGCATCGGGGCTCGGCGCGGCAACGGCAAGGATGCTCTCGGCCAGGGGAGTACGCGTGGTGCTGCTTGACCTCCCGACTTCACAAGGCGCGGAAGCCGCCACTGAACTCGGCAACGATGCCCTCTTCATCCCCGCCGACGTCACGTCGGAGGCGGATGTCCAGCACGCGGTCGACGCTGCCGCCTCGCTTGGTCCGCTGCGCATCCTCGTGAACTGTGCCGGGATCGCCACACCGGGCAAGACGCTCGGTCGCGAGGGTCCACTGCCGCTCGAACAATTCGATCGAGTCCTCAAAGTGAATGTTTCTGGAACCTTTAACGTCATTCGCCTGGTTGCGAGTCGGATGCTTGACCACGAACCGCAGGGCGAGGAACGCGGGGTGATCATCAACACCGCGTCGGTCGCCGCCTTCGACGGACAAATCGGGCAGCCTGCCTATGCGGCCTCAAAGGGTGCCATCGCATCCTTGACCCTGCCGCTCGCTCGTGAACTTGCCCGACACCAGATCCGAGTGATGACCATCGCTCCCGGGATTTTTGAAACACCGCTCCTGCAGGCACTCCCGGAGGCTGCACAAGATTCGCTTGCAGCACAAATCCCGCACCCCTCACGGTTTGGGAAACCGGAAGAGTTCGCCTCGCTCGTGGCCCACATCCTTGAAAATCCAATGCTGAACGGTGAAACCATCCGACTCGACGGGGCGATTCGAATGGCTCCGAAATAGCAACTCGGAGCCGTGAACATCAATCTGATCACAGGGTTCTTCCGTAATAATTGACGGAATGGATGCGTTGGGATGGACTTCAGCCGAGGGACACGGCGCGATCGAGCGCGCCCAACCGGGAACGGGTGTGCGCTGGCGCCGCCGCGGAGCAGCGCTTGAACTCGACTTCGACAAGCCCATCGGTGACGCGATGTGGAAGCGCAATGCGTTTTCGCCCGGCGCGATTCCGATCATGTGGGGCCTGGGCTGGGGCGTTCTCGGCGTCGGCGCATATGCGGCACTCGCAGTCGTCGGCGGTGTCATCTCACTCTTCAGCGGCTTCGCAATCCCGGCGGGCCTTGCGATCCTGGGCGGCGTACTCGTGGGGCCAGTCTCGGCGATCGCAGGATTCTTCGCGGGACGCCGCCGCGCCAAATACGTGCGCCAACGCCAGTATTCCGAGGACCAATACACCGAAGCGGTATCCACCGCGCTCGGCAGCGTCTATCGCGGTGTCGGGGCGAAGAGCTTCCTGCAGAAAATTTCTGAGGTGATGCGCACCGGACGACCGCAAAAAGCAAATGTGTTGTCCGTGAGCGGATACGCCGAATTCAGGATCGAGCCGGTGGGGGAGTCAACGATTCGTATTCGTCCCACCGAGATCCCAACTGAGGGCAAGTGGTACAACAAGTTTGCGAATTCGCTGCAGCTTGGAAGTATCGACGAAACCAAGCTCACCGCCCCGGTGGACCGCAAAATGGCGGTACTCGAAGAACGACTCGACGCGATCCAAAAAATTGGTCACATCGATTCGAAGCACCCGAGCTACCCGTCCTTCATCATTCTGCAAGTCGACCGCATCACCGAATATCGCAAGCTTGCGGTGCGGGCGAACGCGGTTGCATCCATGGATACCCCCGATTCGCAAGCAACCGCGCTCGAACTCGTTGAAGACCTCGAGCGCGTGGTGGAACTGATGAAGGTGGGCGTTGACGAGCTGGAACAGAAGATTCTTGTCGACTCCGAAATTAGCTCGGATGCGCACCTCATGTTTCTGCGCGAGAAATACAACCGGGTCAAGGCGGATCCCGAAGGGACCGGGCCGGGAATCTAGCGCCGCGTCGCTACTCCGATTTGAACCCCTGCTCGCCGAGCCATTCACTGATCTGGTGGCGACCGTGCATCCCCTTTAGCGAACCAATGCGTCGGTTGAGGGTGAATGCCCAGCTGTAGTTATCGCGACCGTACCGCGCGTAATATTCGCCGATGTGCTGCTCGTACTCGGCACTCGCGGGCTCCCACGCCTCAGCGTCATATTGCTCGTGATGCAGCACTGCCGTCTGTGGCAGCCGTGGTTTCGTGTCAGCGGCCTCTTCGGGGTCGGGGATGCCGAGCGCCATCCCCACGGTCGGGAAGACGTACTCGGGCAACCCGAGCTCTTCCACCAGCGCTAAGGGATTATTGCGCACCCCACCGACAAACACGCCACCGAGCCCGAGCGATTCTGCGGCAAGCAGCGCGTTCTGCCCGACAATGCCCGAGTCGATGAAGGTAACCAGCGTGTTCTCGAGATAACCGATCGTGTCGACCTGGGTATCGTGCTTTTTCTCGACGATGCGCGAAGCCCGGTGGAAGTCGGCCGTCCACACCAAAAACACTGCGCAGTTTTCGATATACGGGTGGCCGCCGAGGGCCTCTGAGATGCGATTCTTTCGTTCCTGGTCGCGCACGGCGACCACGCTCCACACCTGCAGGTTCGATGACTGCGAGCCAGACTGCGCGGCTGCGACGATTAAGTTGAGCTGCGCATCCGTGACCTCGCCGGGCAGAAACTTCCGCACCGAACGGTGCTGCAATTGCAGATCGATCGTGGCATTCCCCTCGGCAAGCTCGCCCGGGAATTCGGCGCCGTAGCGTCGTGCAACGAGCTGTTCGGTGGATGTCGCCTTCGCGTCGGAGCCAGCTTCGGGGGTGTCCGAGTCAGTTTCGACTGCTTGCGGTTCGTTCGTCAACGTCATCCTCACTACTTCGTACTGCGTTATTCGATGTCGAGATAGGCGCCCGCGAAGACGGGGCGCGCACCGTCCCAGCCGCTCGGGTGGAACATGCCTGCCAAGGCATCACGATACAGGCGATTCATCTCCGAACCATTGTCGAAGCCAGCCCCGCCAACACACCGGAACGAGGCCTCCACCACATGTCGGGCCATTTCGGTGGCGCGTAGCTTGGCCCCCACAAGGCGACGTGCCCAGCCAGCACCGTGGTCAACAAGATCATCGAAATCGCGCGTATAGCTGTCGAGCTGCGGCGGGACGGACTCGTATTCAATGGCAGCATCCGCAATCCGATCGCGAAACTCCGGAATCTCCGCATAGCTGACACCGTGTTTGAGCGACTGTCGTTGGTGCAGCGACTCCGCCGCAAGCTCCAATGCCCGAGCGGCAAGGCCCGTGTACACCGATGCGATCAGCAGCTGGAAATTCGCGTTGATTGCAAAGGTCAGCGAATCGGGTGTGATGCCCTCGTGGATGCGTCGGGTCACGCGATCTGCCCGCATCCGCACCTCGGAGAGGGTGGTCGAACGGCTCTGTGTCGCACGCATCCCCATCGGGTCCCAATGCTCCGATACCGAAATGCCCGCCTCATCACGCTCGATGAAGCCATACACCACGCGCTTATCCTCGGGGTTGCTTGCATCGAGCCCGTGCACTCCGAGACGGGTCCACACCGGCGACAGTGAGGTAAAGATCTTCTTCCCCGAAAACAGGTACTCACCGTCGCCCACGGGAACCGCTGCGGTCGTCGACCCGTACAGCACCAGATCGTTGCCCGGCTCACTCACGCCGAAGGCGAACACCTCCCCGGCCGCGGCCTCCTCGAGCACGAAATCATGCGAGTGGTCATCCCGCTCAAAGAGCGCTCGCGCCACGCCCGTCCACACGAGGTGCATGTTGATCCCGAGTGCGGTCGCGGGGGAGGCCTTCGCGAGGGCCTGCTGCAAGCGACTCACTTCGTTCATCCCAAGTCCCGGGCCGCCGAACTCCTTCGGGATAAATACCTTGAGATAGCCCTGCGCCTGCAGCTCGGCAAAGTCCTCGTGGAAGAACCTGTTCTCGCGGTCATAGCCAGCGGCGCGGTCGTGGATGCGCTGCAGTAAGTCCTCGGGAAGCAGCTCGGCTTGAATCTCGGCAAAGCGGGTTTCGCGATCGGTCACGGCGGTGGGTGCTCCTTCTTATTTGCGCCATCGAGTTGGCGGAGGGCGTTTGTGAGTGGGGTTGCAATCAATCGAGCGCGCGCAAGAGGACGGCGGCATTGTGCCCACCAAACCCAAAGGAGTTGGAGAGCACCGTCCGAACCGATGCCTGGCGCGGCAACGTGACAATGTCGTGGTCGGGGAATTCCGAATCCTCGAGATTGATGGTGGGCGGCAGCAGCTGATCGCGCAGGGTCATCGTGGCTGCAAGCGCTTCGAGCACACCACCGGCTCCCAGCAGATGTCCGGTGGAAGATTTTGTGGCGCTCATCGGTAGCCGCTGACTGTGATCGCCAAACACCGTGTCGAGTGCGCGTATCTCCATCGCGTCATTGAGTTTGGTGCTCGTGCCGTGGGCATTGACGTGATCGACCTCTTCGGGCCGGACCTGCGCATCCTCAAGGCACGCTGCCATTGCGGCGATGGCGCCGCGAGCTTCGGGATGCGGCGCGGTCGCGTGATAGGCGTCGCTCGAGGCTGCGAAACCCGCGAGTTCGGCCAACGGTGTCGCACCGCGCGCTCGCGCAGTGTCCTCGGCTTCGAGTAGCATCGCGCTCGCTCCCGCCGACATCACGAATCCCGAACGGCCGCGATCAAAAGGCCTGGACGCTCGGGTCGGTTCGGACTCAAAGCCCTTCGCAAGCGCCCGCATATTTGCATTGGCCGAGAAATTGACCGGATTCACGCAATCCTCGTAACCCACGACGAGGATGGAATCGGCATAACCGTGACGGATTCGCCGCAGTGCTTCGCCGAGCGCAACCGCGCCGCTCGCGCAGGTTGCCGAAACGCCCTGAGCCGGACCGAGCGCGCCGTACCGCTGACTCAATAACGCGGCCGCCGCATCCGGAGCACCGTGCATCGAGACGAAGGGAGTCACCGCCCGCGGCCCACGTGTCTCGTAGGTTCGAGTCGCGTCTTGCATCGCCTGGATGGGGCCAGAGCCTGTTCCGGCGATGATCGCGAACCGCAGCGGGTCGCCCGGTAAGGATGCGCCCGGCATCGATGCGCTCGCCATCGTCTCTGTCAGGCCAGCCTGCCCCATTGCTTCGTCGGCCGCCGCAATCGCATACCAGAGCACTTCACTGAGCCGGCGCGACTCACGCGGCTCGAGCACCGCATCCGGGGTGAAACCTCGGATCTGACCGCCGATGCGTACCGCGACATCGGCAAACTCTTCACCCTGGAGCAGGTCGATACCGCTGCGGCCCGAGGCTATCGCATCCCAGGTGCTCGGTGCATCCAACCCCGAGGGGGTAACTGCGCCGAGCCCGGTGACGACAACGCGGCGCCGTTCTGCTTGCAGATTGATTGCGGTCATAGTCGCACCACTCTTGTCGCACCAGCCAGTACGAGTTCTTGGGTCTCGCCGCGACGGATTTTGCCGCCCACCGTTCGGGGCAGACGGTCGATCGAGTAGAACCGATGGGGGACGGCCTGCGGGGGGAGTTGTTTTCGGGCATGGGCGAGTAGCTCAGGCTTCGGTGGCACCGCTGCTGCCTCGAACACGATGCCGATCACATTGCCGAGCCGCTCGTGCGGAATACCGATTGCGCAGACCGCACCAATCTGGGGAAGCGTTTCAAAGGCTTGTTCCACTTCGATGAGGGAGACTTTGTGCCCGCCCGTCACAACGATGTCACCCGCCCGGCCCGCCAGCAGGAGCTTCCCCGCGACGAGACTGCCCTGGTCATTCACGGTCGCCCATCCATCTGGCCCGCGAAGCTGCGCGTCGGTGGTCGCGGTAACGTAGCCCTTTGCCGTGGACGGAACGCGAATCCAGAGCGTACCGATCGTCCCCTCGGGAAGGGCAGCCCCTGCTGGATCGCGAATCTCCGCTTCGACGCCCTCGTAGAGCGTGATTTGCGAACCATCACCCGCACGACTGTCACCGATGAAGCCAATCTCTGCGGCACCGTAATAGCTCGTGAGCCGTGCGTGGGGGACTGCGTCCGCGAAGCCGTCACGGATTGCTGCAGAAAGATTGGCCCCGCCGGTCACGACGAGCTCGAGCGAGGCAAACCGTTCCGGGTTACGTCGCGCAGCTGCGGCGAAGCCCTGTACGACTGCGGGCACCGCAACCACACGAGTGATCTGCTCCGCCGCAATCCGCTTCGCGGCGGTTAGGACATTGAACTCATCAGCGACGTGGCAAGAGCCGCCCGAGTTGAGGCACTCGACAAGCGCGAACAGCGTCAGGCTGTAGGAGAGCGGTCCCGGTGCGAGGGTGGCAACTCCGGGTTTCGCCTCGAGATAGTGACTCGAGACCTTAGCGTTGTAGCGATATTCGCGGCGAAGTCGCATAAATGCCTTTGGCGCGCTCGTCGTTCCGGAAGAAAACAGGAGCAGGAACGGCTCCTCCGGGTCGCGCATTTCGGGTGCTCCTGCGGGCGGCAAATTCCGCTCGAGCGCGCGAAACTCCTCGAGACCGATTACGGTACCCGTCCAGCCCGCATCCCGGAGTGCCTCTCGCAGCGCCGCCGAATCAGTAATGACCAATCCGACGCCGACCTGTCGAATCACCCCGAGTTGATGCTCGAGCGGCCAGCGCGGGTCAATCGTGGCTGAGACAGCGCGAAAACCAGCAAGCCCGGCAATAATCCGTGCGGTGTGGAAGGCATCCGTCGCACTAATGGCCGTAATTGGGATGCCCTCGGCCTCGCGTGCGGGTGTGGGCGGCGGAATATCGGCTCGCGCCGAAGCACGCGCATGTAGGTGCTCGACCGCGGCACGGACGCGTGCACCATCCTCGACGAGCTCGCCATAGGTAAGTCGAGCGTCATCGCCCACGATCGCCAACCGATCCGGATGCGTGGCCGCCACATCCAGAACTGTGCGGGTAATCGGCATAGACGCGTACTCCTTCGGCGGTGGAAAAATCTGCCACCAGTAATTTCTGGACCGCGACTAAGTATATTCGGCGCGGAGCGTTCAATTCTTTGCACTGTTGACAATCGCAGATACGGGGTACTCTAGACCGTTCGCATTCGCGACCCCCTTAGCACCGCATCTCGTGCTTTGCCGCATTACTTGTCATATCAGGAGTCACCGTGACGTCCACGGACACTGGGCCCATCCGCGCAGTTAATAATCCTTCGGAAGTGAAGCACGAATCGCTGCCACCTGGCGCAGCGCGTGTGATTTGGCTGCTCATCGTTGCAGCCTTCGTTGCGATTCTCAACGAAACCACGATGGCTATCGCCATCCCACATCTCAATGTCGATCTCGGCATCCCGCCTGAGCTCGGTCAATGGTTTACGAGCGCGTTCATGCTCACGATGGCCATCGTAATTCCCACGACCGGCTACATCATGCAACGCTTCACCACGCGCCAGGTATTCATTGCCGCGATGGTTGCTTTCACAATTGGCACGATCGTGTGTCTCATCGCGCCGGGATTCACGGTGTTGCTCATCGGACGAGTAATTCAGGCTGCCGGCACCGGCATCATGATGCCGCTGCTCATGACGACACTCATGACCGTGGTACCCGCGAGTCAACGCGGTCGGTGGATGGGCATGGTCAGCATGGTGATCTCGCTCGCACCAGCGCTTGGACCAAGCCTCTCGGGAGCGGTACTCGACTCGCTGCACTGGCGCTGGCTCTTCGGTATCGTGCTGCCAATTGCACTGGTCGCCCTGGCCGTGGGTGCGAAGTGGCTCACGAACCTCGGTGAAACGACCAAAGCACCGCTCGACATTCTGTCGGTGGTACTGTCGGCGATCGCATTTGGCGGCATCGTGTACGGCCTCAGTCAGTTCGGCATGGACCCTTCCGCAACACCTGCCGGTCAGCTTTCACCGATCACTCTCGGCGGGATCACCGTGGGTGTGGGCGTTGTGATGCTCGCGCTGTTCATTTGGCGGCAAATCATATTGCAGCGGAACGATGCCGCACTGCTCGATTTGCGCACCTTTAAATCACGCAACTTCACGATCGCAGTGGTGACCATGACCGTGCTCGCGATCGCAATGTTCGGTACCCTCACCCTGTTGCCGCAGTACCTGCAAAATGTTGCCGGTTTGGATGCGTTGCAGGCGGGTCTGGTGCTCATGCCGGGTTCCATCATGATGGGTATCCTCGGCCCGTTCATGGGGCAGATCTACGACGCTAAGGGGCCGCGGGCGCTGCTTGTTCCCGGAACAATCATGGTCAGTGCATCCCTGTTTGCCTATTCGCTGGTTGGCGAAAGCACCCACGTCGCCTGGCTGATTGCCGTGCAATCGGTGATGTCGATCGGTCTGGCAATGTCGTTCACGCCGCTGTTCTCCGCTTCGCTCGGATCACTGCCGATGAAGCTGTATTCGCACGGCTCCGCTTCGTTGAACACGATGCAGCAAGTTGGCGGTGCCATCGGTGTTGCGCTGCTCATCGCGGTTTACTCAAGCATCCTGCACCAGGGTGAGCTCGAAGGCTTGTCGGTGGCGCAGGCGGGAGCACCCGGTGCTCGGGCAGCCTTCCTCATTGCCGCGGTGATTTCGCTGGTTCCGGTGATCCTGGCCTGGTTTGTGCGTCGACCGAAAGACCAGACCGAACCCGTGAAGGCGGAAGACGCCGCAAAGGAGTAGTGAACGGTGGTTAGCTTGCCGAGGTTAAGGTCTCGGCAAGCTGACCGTGCTTTGCTTGAGCAATGATTTTTATTGTGGTCAAGTACGACGTGAAGCCTGAATTCGCCGACAACTTCATTGAGATCAATCGAGAATTCACCGAAGCGACGCGCGCTGAGCCGGGGAACAAGTGGTTCGAGTGGAGCCGCAGCGTGGAAAACCCGAACGAGTTCGTGCTCGTGGAGGCCTTTGACGATGACGCGGGGGAGGCACACGTGACTTCAGCGCACTTCGCCAAGGGGCTGGACGCGATGCGTCCCACGCTCGCGAGCACACCCAAAATCGTGAGCCGTCAGATTGAAGGTGAGGACTGGGACGAGATGGGCGAACTGCGGATCGACTAGCTCCGATCGAGATGCGCCTCAACTGAGCGGGGTTCCTGCTTTCTGGGTATCATGCGCACGAGTTGCGTGACGTGTTTCGGTTCGAGCTCCGCCAGTGACGACACTTGGAGCAGCCGCATCGTGCGTTCGATCTCGCCGCGAAGAATCGCAATCATGCGGTCGACACCCGCGCGACCGCCCGCCATGAGTCCGTAGAGATATGCGCGACCGACGAGCGTGAATTTGGCACCCATCGCGATCGAGGCGACGATATCGGCGCCATTCATTATTCCGGTGTCGATCGCAACTTCGGTGTCTTGTCCCACTTCCCGAACAACCTCGGGCAGCAAGTGGAAGGGGACCGGTGCGCGGTCAAGCTGCCGACCCCCGTGGTTTGACAGCACCAGGCCGTCGACACCGAGATCGACGAGTCGTTTCGAGTCTTCGACGTTCTGCACGCCCTTGACGACGATATTGCCGGGGAACAATGTTCGGATGATGGCGAGATCGTCGAAGGAAATGGATGGATCCATCGCGGAATCAAGGAGCTCGCCCACCGTGCCTCCCGTGGAACTGAGCGACGCAAACTCCAAGGCTGGAGTGGTGAGAAAATCGATCCACCACCACGGCCGGGGGAGCGCATCCAACACCGTGGCCGGCGTGAGCTGCGGCGGAATCGAGAACCCGTTGCGAATATCGCGCAGTCGCGCACCCGCAACCGGGGTGTCAACAGTGAAGAAGAGGGTGTCGTAGCCCGCCTTTGCCGCGCGTTCCACGAGGCCGTAGGAAATCTCGCGCTGCTTCATGACATAGAGCTGAAACCAATTCCGGCCGACCGGATTGACTGACTTGACGTCCTCGATTGACGTCGTGCCAAGCGTGGACAGTGTGAACGGAATCCCAGCGTCACGGGCCGCGCCGGCACCGGCAACCTCACCTTCGGTTTGCATGAGCCGGGTGAACCCGGTCGGTGCAATTCCGAAAGGCAGGGCCGAGGGGCCGCCAAAGATTGTTGTTCTCGTATCCACCACCGAGACATCGCGCAGAATCGAGGGGTGAAACTCGACATCGCGAAACGCGCGGCGCGCGCGAGCCAGCGAGATTTCGCCGTCGGCCGCCCCGTCCGTGTAGTCAAATGCCGCCTTTGGGGTGCGGCGCTTTGCAATGCGTCGGAGGTCTTCGATGGTGAGAGCCGAACTCAACCGACGCTTCTTGGCGTTCAGCTCAGGTTTCTTGAACTGCATGAGTTCAAGGAGATCTTTCGGGTTGGGAAGCTGACGTTTGACCACTATTTCCTCCGTTGCCTAAGGGTTCGATGAAGTCAGTTTGTTCGCCATTGAGATGACTTCACTTGTGAGGTGAATGAGGGGTATTCGATGTACTCCGGCCCATAATCGCGCATGTAGCTGACTGTGAGGTAAGACCATGTGGTCTGACCTCATGAATGTAGCGCTGTCGGATGACGGCGTCAACCCTCCAACGCGGTTCGATTCACTCGCGACCGACGCAGCGGAATTAGGCGGTTCGTTCGTAGTAACCAGTAATGTGCTGCTCAAGCTGGGACGCGGCGAGCTCATTTTCGCCGTTCTTGAGAGCCTGCAGAATTGCCCGGTGTTCACTGCGCAATTGCGCACCGAGGTCGTCCCAGTTTTCGACTGCGTGGGAGCGCGTCTGAGTTTGATCCGAGATCGACAGCCGCAGCGCATCCATCATGATGCTGACCAGTGGATTATTCGCCGCGCTTGAACAAATGACGTGAAACTCCGTGTCTAACCGCAAGAACGTGGGGATATCGAGTGCCGGGTCGTCCATGCGGTTGAGGACTTGCTCAGCCGCATCCCAATCGCCGAGCGCGGGATCGGCATTCGTTGCACACCAGGTTTCGAGCAGGATGCGCAACTGCACCATGTCGTATGCCTCAACCTGGCGGGTGGCGATCTGCAGATTCAGCGCGAGGCTGAGCCCCTGTTCTCCTGTTGCGGTGATGATCGTGCCGGAGGTCGGACCGGAACCCGTGGAAGTGCGAATAGTGCCGAGGACTTCGAGCACACGAAATGCTTCGCGAATTGCGCTGCGTGACACCTCAAGACTCTGGGAAAGGGTCCGCTCGCTCGGGAGATGATCGCCTACGCGAAGGCGACCGCTGCGCAATTCATTGGTCACCCATTCAAGGACGATCTGGTGTGCTTTCATCCGTACCAGTATCCCAGGGTTCGAGCCCGTACTGTCCGCGGGCCTGTTGCGTAGCGGATTGCTCGCACGTTCCGTAAATCGCGAAACATCGCCTCCGCAGATTTTAAAGGGTCGTTGCTGGCACGGTAAGCCCGAATCGTTCAATTCTTGCGGCACGGTAGTCGCGTCGATGCACACGCAAAAACTTTGCGAGAACGGGAAAGTCGGTGGATGTCGTTAGAGTGCACCCCGTGAGCCTGAAACCGACAATTGCTGCAAGTTCAAATGAACGAGTCCGACTACGACCTGTTTCCGAAGCGTCAAAAGCTGACGAGTTCAGCGAAACACTCGGGGGCGTTCGTCTGAAAACCGATGCCACGCAGTCTTGGGCAAAAACAATTCGTCGTTATGCGCTTTTGACTGCAGAGGATGAAGTTGAGCTTGCGCAAGTAATTGAAGCGGGATTGGTAGCGCGGGCGCGGCTCAACGGTGAATTCGGCGTCCCTGAGACTCGTCGTGAGACGAAAGACTTGCGGCAATTGGTGCGGGACGGAGAACGGGCGAAGCATACGTTCATTACGGCAAATCTTCGTCTCGTTGGGAATATCGCGAGGAACTATCATGGGCGAGGCTTGGATGACCTTGATTTGATGCAAGAGGGAACGTTGGGGCTCATCAGGGCACTGCAAAAGTTCGACTATCAGCAAGGTAACAAGTTTTCTACCTACGCAACATGGTGGATTCGGCAGGCCATTACCCGCGCGATTCAGGACCAGGGGCGAACGATTCGTGTACCAGTCCATATGGGCGAACAAATCAGCAAGGTCAACGTCGCACGCGCGTCAATTGAGACGCGAACCGCAGAGTCAGCCACGCGAGAACAGATCGCAAATGAACTCGGAATTTCACACGCTCAGGTCCGGCAGATCGAAATGGCTGACACCAAAATCCTCGCGCTCGAGGAGGTTCCAGAAAGCCTATTGGTTGCTTGCGAGGACACTGAAGCGCTTGTTGATGAGCTGGTGCTGTCGAGCGACGTCGCCATGGTGTTGGAGACGTGGGTCACAGATCGCGCTCGACAGATTCTTGTTGAACGCCACGGGTTGAATGGTGGCGAGCCAAAAACACTGGATGCGATTGGTGAATCACTCGGGGTCACGCGCGAACGCGTAAGGCAGCTGGAAGCGGCCATTGTCACATCGCTCGCGATTCATCCGGCTACAAGTTGGCTGCGTGATTTCCTCTTTGTCGAAGACGAATCCGAGGGAGTCCGGATCGGTCCCGGGGGAGACGACAGTCTTATCTCTGGCTCGACGAAAATGGACACCGCGCCGTCAATTGTTGATCTGAAAAAGCGCCGCCACATGCTGCGCCGGTCCTTCGAAGACGCCGGCAGAGTGCGACTCCCGGAGCCAAATTCAATAGAACTTGTTGGCACAGAACAAATCTCAGCCGACCAAAGCATCGCACCGCCCACGTCTGAGGAAACCACATGGGAAGTACCGCTCTGGGAATCGCGAGAAGCGCCACCTTTGGAGGAGGTAGAAACCATGCTGAATCAACACAGTGAATCACTCGATTCCATGACCGTTGAGTCAGCCGAGACTCACATGGCGAATGCCGAGCCCAAGTCTCCCGAGGTGCCCAAGGCTAATGCGACGTTCGTTGTGGCGACTCCTGGTGATTCGGAGCGCGTAACTGAGGACCCCACCACTCAAGCCGCAGAGTGGAAAGCGCGACCCAAATCGGGATTGGGACCCCGCGGCAAACAAAAGCTTCGGCATCTTCTTTCTGGGTTCTCCGGTCATCCGGTATTTGATGCCGGCGTATCGTCGAAGTCTTCGAACGGAACGATTCCAGAACGTCCGATTGAATCGTCCAACCTGAACTTGGCCGAAGCTCCCGATATTGAAATAGAGGAGCAATTTGAGAGCGCTGATCAAAGATCTCTTGACTCCGAAATTTCTCTTGAAGCCGAAGTTGGTTTTGAACCTGAAGTGACTCGTGAACCTGAGGTGAAACCGCAGGCCTTTATTTCACGGGTATCGGAATTTCACGCCTTTGATGCCAGCGGCGAAATCGGTAAGCTGCTCAAAAAGCTCGCCTTGGAACTCGATCCCATCATTGCGGATCGACTAGCCAGGCACTTGTCGGGTCTCGAATGGACACAAGTTCTCACCATGCTTGATGAGATGAAATCAAGACCTTACAAGGCCTACGACACCGGCGACTTGCATGTGCAATTGCGGATGTTCACGGAACGACTTGGCGACTTGGGATTTCCCTTCGAAGTGGGTAAAGATCGTCGGGTGTCCACGATTGCAAATGAACTTCGTATCGTTCGAAATGAATGGGCCCATATGAGCACCTTCGGCGCATTGGATGCGTGGCGCACGGCAGATTTCTGCGCCCGACTGCTGCAGTCCTTGGGCGAGCGAGATAGAGCCGAGAAGTTTGTGAGGAAACGCAGCGCCTTGTTTATCGAGGTATTTCATGAGGGCCAACACAGTGGACCGGAACGCTCAACCCAGGTGAATAACCAAAGTTAGGCTCGCTTGAGCGCCGCCACGACCGCGTCGCGGACGGTTGGATGTGAAAATTCGAAGCCCGAATCAAGGAGCACTTGCGGTCGCGCAACGACATCGCACAGCAGAAGCGATTTGGCTGCGTCGGATCCGAGTACTGCCTTGAGGACAAACCCGGGAACCGGAATGGCATATGGCCGACGAAGCCCGACTGCCAGTGAACGACCGAGCCCGTTGGCGCTCGCCGGTGTCGGACCCGCGAGGTTGACGGGCCCGGTGATCTTGTGATCAATGATGTGCCGAATCGCACGGACCTCATCCTTTAGGGAGATCCACGGCCAGATCTGATGGCCACCCGCGAGTGGCCCGGCCAAACCGAATTTCGTCAGGGTAATCATCGGCTTGAGGACACCCTCCGGATGTACGACCGGCGCGGTTCGGATCAGCGCGACTTGAGCATCCTTGCCGGAGGTAAGCGCCGCCGCCTCCCATTCAGCACACAACTTTGCAAGAAAGTCGGTGCCTCCGACAGAACTTTCAGACACGGAGACACCGGGGTTCACGCCATAGAATCCAGTCGCTGAAGCCGAAATGAACAGCGGTGCGTTCGCGCCGAGTTCACGGATCGCGGCGGCAAGCGCCTTGGTCGGCTCAAGCCGGGAGGACCGCAGTGTCTCGCGATAGGACTTGGTCCACGGAAACTTGCCGATGCTCGCACCGTTCAGACCGACCACCGCGACCGCGTCAGCAAGCACTGCCGGGTCCAATGGGCCGTCTTCTTCGCGAAGCCACGCGACCTCATCGGGGCCGCGCGGGGTACGTCGAACGAGTTGCACGACACGAAAACCGTCCTCGCGAAGAGACTGTTTGAGGGAGGTACCGATCAGTCCCGATCCTCCCGCTAGGACAACTTTTCGCTCGGCCATGACACTCTCCCTCACAATGAACGGTCCTCACGTTGCCACCGTATGGTGATCGCTGACTGGAAGTCAGGCCCGCCATCTATCGGACACTGCGGTACTGCGCGGTGATGGGGCACTCGAACGGATCGCGCGCGGCGAGCCCCACCCGGTTGAGGTACTCGATCACGATGCCGTAGGAGCGCAGCAGTGAAGTCTCGGTGTAGGGCACTCCGTGAGTCGCGCAGTATTCACGGACAATGCTGCTCGCGCGACCGAGATAGGGTCGCGCCATGTTGGGGAAGAGGTGGTGCTCGACCTGATAATTCAGACCACCCATCAGTGCGGTTGCCCACCAGCCGCCACGAATATTGCGGGAAGTGCGAACCTGCTTGGTGAAGAAGTCGAGTTTGGCATCCTTCGCGATCACCGGCATGCCCTTGTGGTTCGGAGCGAAGGCAGCCCCCATGTATACGCCGAACACTGCCAACTGCACACCAACGAAAGCGAATGCCATTCCCAGAGGTAGGTACAAGAAAATTGGCGTGAAGAAGAGCACATGTCGAAGAGTGATGAGTGACAGCTCGATCCAGCGGAACTTCACCGGACCGCGGGCAAAGAGGTGCGCGTAACTATGCTTGTGCAGGTTCAGGCCCTCAAGGGTGAGGAGCGGGAAGAACAACCAACCCTGTTTGCGCGTGAGGAGGCGACGGAAGCCGCGGGCGCTTTGCGCATCCGTATCGAGGAAAGAGATCGTGTCGATCTCGATATCCGGGTCTTTGCCAACCCGATTCGGATTGGAGTGGTGGCGGGAGTGCTTGGAATCCCACCAGCCATAACTCAGCCCCACGAACGCGGCGAGAATGAGCGCAAGTCGATCGTTCTTTTTGCCCGAGGCGAAAACAATTCGGTGTGCCGCTTCGTGCGTAATGAAGGCGATTTGAGTGAGGATGATGCCGAGCGCACCCGCTATGAGCAGCTGAAACCAGCTGTTACCGAGCAGAATAAAGCCGGTAATGGCACCGCCGAAACTGAGGGCGAGGGCGATGCCGACTATTAGATAGAACCAGGATGCGCGTCGCATTAATCCCGATTCTCGGACCACCTGGGTCACCTGTTTGAACGCTTTCGCCATCGGTGGGAAGGTATCGGAACTTGCGTACGTCTGACGAAGGGGGCCCATCGTGCCGCCAAATGGATTGACGGCAGTCTCTGTGGTTGAGATTTTTCTTACCCGTGTTTCGATCGGTCACGACGCAGAAACGCCTGTGCATGAAGCCAAAGGCGGTCGCCGATTGCTAGTGCCAAGCTAACGAATCATCCTGTGGGTGTACACAAAGCGCGAGTGAACTTTTCCTCGTCTCCACACGACCTTGCATTAGAGTGGTTGCCGCTCTTCTAGTCGGAGAGCAGCCGCAAGTATCGAACCGCGAACGGAGTGACCATGCCATCATCTTTCGCGGAACTGCGTGAACTTGCCGAACTCGAACGAGAATCAATCATTGAGCAGCGCGTTCGCGGGGGAGAGGATCCGGCACAGATCTTTGCCGAGATCCCCGATACCGACGAATATCTCGTGTTGCTACTGCGCGATGACGCGTTGGAGGCTCGCGGGCTCACCGCAGAATACTCGCTCGCGCGTCTAGCCGAGCAAACGGCGCAGGAGGGTGCCGATGACCTCCGACGAACGGCCGATGGCATCGACGCGAAACTGTATCGGGCAATCGCGCGGCAGTACCCGCAACTCAGTCGGGCAGTGTGGCGGATGCTCGGCGAGGTCGAAGAGGAAGGCTCACTCATCGAGCCGAGTTACCGAAAGAACGTGGGTTAGTCGCCCTCTCTCACCGTGGGCATGAGAGGCTCAACCACACGCCGTTGATGCACGGTGAGGTAGGCGAGTCCCTGGGCTCCCGCCTGGTATCCGCGGAGCGAGCGTCGCGGCAGCCACACCAGTTGCCCCGGGCGAAGGCTAATCGGGCCACCTTCCGTGCGGAGCGTGCCGCTACCCGAGACCACCACGATGAGTGAATCAATCTCCGGTCCGGTGAAATCACCAATTTGCTCGTCAGCGGGCAATCGAATGAGATTCGAATCGAGATCTCGAGTCTCATCGGTGAGTTTCCAGACCGCACCTCGAGCATCCGCATCCACCTCATCGAGGATGCTGAGGTCGCCAATCACTCGCGGCTGATTCGTGTGCTTCATCATTCATTCCTATTCCTCGGGGATATCGGTGAGGTCGATTGCGCGCGTGGGCTGGACGCGTCCCAGGACCCATTTGCGCCAGGCCCAGGGGATCAGCACACAGATCATGCCGACCATTGAACCGATCACCGTTTCAATGGTGCGGTCCGTGAGCAATTGCAGCTTGTCGGGCTCACCACCGGTCCCCGATGTGGCCAGCAGCGTTGCGAGCAGCGCCAACGGTGTCGTCACGACGGCCGCAAGCATGTATTGGCGGGCAATGAAAAGTTCTGCGCAGCACTGCAGCACCGCGATGATAATGATCATGAGCCAGGGCTCGAGGTCGATAAGCAGCAGTAGCGACATCAGTCCGACCCCGAAGAAGGTGCCGATAATGCGCTGGAACCCGCGGCTCACTCGGTAGCTGGTGGAGTGGCCCACCAGCGGAACCACTGCAGCGACCATCGCCCAGTAGTTGTGTTCCATATTGATGACCGGTCCAAGCGCAGTTGCGATGGAGCCGGCAATTCCAGCGGCGACCACGTACCAGAGGCCCTCCAGCCAGATGACCTTACGTTCGGTCGCGGTGAAGGGCTCATCTGCGGGCCAGACGATTGGCTTTTGACGACCGGGGAAGATGATCCGTGCACTCAGTCCAATGAAGAGGGCGAACACCACGGTGGCGATGATCGTCAAGAACGAGTCGCGCAATGGCGGCTGCGTAGGAACGGAGGCAACCGCGGCAAAGGCAAAGATTTGAAAGAGCGATCCCGCGGGCGGAGTCGCCAAAATGCCGCGATCACCGAGACAATTCCGGCGACCAGCGTCGTGCAAGCAACGAGTGCCCAGGGGTTCTCGCGTTCAGAGACTCCGTAGTGCCCGGCCACAGTCGCGAGCAGCAAGACCACGGTCATGAGGAGCCCCGCTCGCAGCTGCATCTTCAACCGGGAGCCGTGGTCGAGGTTGCGACCGTAGATCGCGGTGAAAGCACCGAAGGATGCAAAAATCGCCAGGTCAATCCGGTCGATGAGCAGCAGGGCCAGCAGCGGGACGAAGACAGAAATGCCGCAACGAATTCCCACCTCGTGGTCACGATTCGCCGGAGCAATCGTGAAGAGCTGTGGAAAGGGGTTGATCTCGGCGAAGTGTGTTGCTGTGGTTCGCTTCGCCATTTCTTCCCCTCATTATTCGACATCGACAGTCCTATCATGACCACTTCGTTGCCGAAGATGAGGGGGTTATCGGCAAAGATTGTGAGTCAAGTTAACGATCTTGCAACAGTGGGTTTGAATGCGCACTCTGGCGCATGTTGCCGCGGATGTCGGTGACCTGGTGACGGTCAATATGGTGCGCAATCCGCGCAAATCCGCCGTTCTGAGCCCGAGGCGCGTTACCTCCCGGCGTAAGATTGAACCCTGGAGCTTCCCATGGGTGGCCTTGATTTTGGCTGCCGGAAAGGCCCGAATTTACTGATTTAGAGATGACCCCTGCCCGGATTCGGCGATTGATATTCCTCGCCGAAGTACGTAATTAGACCGAGAGTTACGACGACAGCCGCAGAGTCGTCATCACGTGAACTGTGACACCTCACCTCGAACGAGTCGAGATATCGAAGGAGTCTTCATTGACCACGACCGCTATTACCGTTGAGCATCTGTATAAGGTGTTCGGCAAAAATCCACGCGAAGGAGTCAAACGGCTCGAGCGTGGTGAAACCAGGGCAGATCTCGCACCGGCCTCGACTGCCGCAGTAGTTGACGCATCTTTCGAGGTGCGTACCGGCGAGATTTTTGTCGTTATGGGGCTCTCGGGTTCCGGAAAATCGACGCTCATCCGCATGCTGAATGGTCTGCTGGATTCGACCGCAGGGTCGATCAAAGTGCAGGGCACTGAGATTATCGGTGCCTCACCCGCCACCATGCGTGAAGTACGCCGAAATCAAATGTCGATGGTCTTCCAGCACTTCGCCCTCTTGCCGCACCGTACGGTGCTCGAGAATGTTGCCTTCGGGCTCGAGATCCAGGGCGTGAATCGTGCTGACCGCGAAGCACAGGCCCGACGAGTCCTCGAAACCGTGAGTCTTGACCAATGGGCGGAGAGCTACCCTGGCGAGCTGTCCGGCGGTATGCAGCAGCGTGTGGGTATTGCCCGCGCGCTGTGTGCCGAAACCGAGATTCTCCTTATGGATGAAGCGTTCAGCGCGCTTGACCCGCTCATCCGCCGTGAAATGCAAGAAGAGCTTGTCGAGATGCAGCAGCAGCTCGGCAAGACCATCGTGTTCATTACGCACGACCTCAACGAAGCAATGTTCCTCGGCGACCGTATCGCGGTGATGCGTGACGGCGCGATCGTACAGATCGGCAGCCCCGAGGAAATCCTCACCGAACCCGCCAATGACTACGTCGAACAGTTCGTTCAGGATGTCGACCGGTCGCGCGTGCTGACGGCCTCGGCAGTCATGCAGCCCGCCCGTGCGGTGCTCCCCGTCTCGGCAGGTATCGCCGGGGTGGAGAAGCTGATGCGTGAGCTGCAGGTGAGCGGCGTATTCCTGATCGAGAAGGGTCGCCTCGTCGCCACGGTGAACGAAGTGCAGATTGGCCGGGCGCGCCGCAAGGGTCAGCACGAACTCCAGGCAATCATGGATCGCGAGCTGATCACCGTCGGCCCCGATACCGTGCTCAACGAACTCTTTGAGCCATCGGTGGACACATCACTGCCGCTGCCGGTGATTGACCCCGAGGGTCGTCTGCTTGGGGTCGTGCCTCGAGTCGCACTGCTCAGCTCGATGACCACCACGACCGGTGCCATCGATCTTCCTGTAACCGTTGGCTACACCGACCCACAGATTCCGCTAGCGACCGCAAATATCGAAACGGTCACCGAAGGTGAGGGGGCGCACTAATGTTTGAAATTGACTTTGGCATCCCCTGGGGCCAATGGGTCGAGACAGCAACCCGCTGGATCGTCGACGTGTTCGGGATCGTCTTCGACGTCATCGGCGTCATCCTTGACGCCCCGTATGACTTCTTCTACATGATCTTGTCATTCGTGCCCAACTGGGTCGTGATGGCAATCGTCGTTGTCCTCGCAATCCTTGCGAAGGGAACTCGCGGCATCGTGCTCGCGATTGGAAGCGTCATCGGCATGCTCTTCATCGTATCGGTGGGCCAGTGGGACAACGCGATGCGGACGCTTTCGCTGGTCCTGGTGGCCAGTATCCTCGCACTGGTAATCGCGATACCCACCGGAATTTGGGCCGCAAAATCGGAGCGCGCATCCCGCGTGATTCGACCAATCCTCGACTTCTTCCAGACCATGCCCGCGATGGTGTATCTGATTCCCGCACTGCTGCTCTTCGGAGTCGGTGTGGTCCCAGGCATCTTCGCGACCGTGATCTTCTCGCTCCCGCCAGGTGTGCGAATGACCGAACTTGGCATCCGCGGAGTCGACAAGGAAGTGGTCGAAGCTGGCCGCGCCTTCGGCGCGACCCCCAACCGCATCCTGCGACAAATTGAACTGCCGCTTGCCCTGCCTTCAATCATGGCCGGGGTCAACCAGGTCATCATGCTCTCGCTGTCGATGGTTGTTATCGCCGGTATGGTCGGCGCGGCCGGCCTTGGCCAGCAGGTAACCCAGGCACTGCAGAGTATTGACCTCGCGCTCGGATTTGAAGCGGGCCTGTCGGTAGTGGTGATCGCGATGATCCTCGACCGCCTCACGGGTGGCATTGGCAAGAAGCGCAAGCGGGCTGCTGACTCCACTAAGTCGGCTGAACAAAAGGCCGAGCAAGACAATCAAGAGCAAACCGCTGCGCCCGTCACGGCCTAACGGACTCACTCACGAAACCCCACACATCCATTCACATCACTGAACTGAATGAAATAAGTAGAGAAGAAGGAACGAATGCGTAAGGGAACTTTCACAAAAATTGTGGCAATGGCTGGTGTCGCTGGCCTCGCCCTGACTGGATGCGCGGCCGATGGCGGCGGCGGAGACACGGTCGAGAACGGTGACGAAGCCGAGGTCACTATTGCGGTCTTCAACGGCTGGGACGAGGGCGTCGCGGTGAGCGAGCTCTGGAAGTACGTACTCGAGGGCGAGGGCTACACCGTCAACCTCGAATATGCTGACCCGGCACCGGTCTACACGGGACTCGCAGATGGTGACTACGACCTCACCCTGGACACCTGGCTGCCACTGACGCACGCCGAGTACGTGGAGGAATACGGCGAGAACATCGTTGACCTCGGTGCCTGGAACGAGGAAGCCTCGCTCACCATCGCGGTGAACGAGGATGCCCCAATCACCTCGCTCGCGGAACTCGCGGAGAACGCAGACCTGTTCAATAACGAGATCATCGGTATTGACCCGGGTGCCGGTCTCACCAAGACCACGCAGGAACAGGTCATCCCGACCTACGGTCTTGAGGACATGGAGTTCGTCATCTCCTCGACTCCGGGAATGCTCACGGAGCTTGAAGCTGCCACGGCTGCTGGCGAAAACATTGTCGTGACGCTGTGGCGTCCGCACTGGGCATACGACGAGTACCCTGTCCGTGACCTCGAAGACCCCGAAGGCACGCTGGGCGGTGCCGAAGGAATGCACAGCTTCTCGAGCAGCGACTTTGAAACCTCGCACCCGACCCTCGCGGGCTGGATGCAGAACTTCCAGATGGACTCGGAGACGCTCTACTCGCTCGAGAACGCCATGTTCAACGAGAACGAGTCGGACGACTACGGTCCCGCTGTTGAGCAGTGGGCCGGCGAAAACCAGGAGTTCATCGACGGTCTGACCGCCGAATAAGCACTCTTCGCAATGCGGGCGGGGCACTTCTTGGAAGTGCCCCGCCTTTGCGTTCCCAGGGCCACTGCATCCGTTTCTGAGTAATTCCGCGCGAAGATTAGGGACTGCAGGTCCGTAAGGCGTATCGTTAAGGTTTGTTTGTGTCTTGTCACGCCATTTTTAGGCTGATACGCATCGCCACAACTGATCGTCCGGTCGCCAAAATGTGGCGCCAACCAACCCGCAGGAGTACCCGCACGTGAAGACTTCGGTCGAAAAGATCAACCCGACGCACGCCAAGCTGACCATTAACGTGGCGCCGGAAGACCTCAAGCCCTACCTCGATGGCGCATACCGCACCATCGCGAACCAGGTGCAGATCCCTGGCTTCCGTAAGGGCAAAGTACCGAACCAGCTGATCGATCAGCGCGTCGGCCGCGAGGTTGTCCTGGACCAGGCCATCTCGGATGGGCTCGACTCGTTCTACCAGCAGGCGCTTGCTGAGAACGAACTCCAACCGCTTGGACGTCCGGAAGCGGACGTCACCGAGACCCCTGAGATTAAGGACTTCTCGGGCGACGTCGTGGTTGTCATCGATGTCGACATCCGCCCCGACGTTGAGATCAAGGACTGGAAGGGTCTCAAGATTGAGGTTGAGACCGCCGAGATCACCGATGAAGACATCGAAGCAGAACTGCAGACGCTCCGCGAGCGTTTCGGTACCCTCACCACTGTTGACCGCGCAATCGAGAACGGCGACTTCGCCACGATCGACATGGTCGCTAAGGTCAACGGCGAGGTAGTGGACGAGGCTAGCGGCCTCTCGCACGAGGTCGGCTCAGGCGAACTGCTCGAGGGCACCGACGAAGCAATCCTCACGCTCACCGCGGGTGAAGAAACCACCTTCAACTCGACCCTCCTGGGCGGCGACTACGCAGGCGAAGAAGCAGAAATCACCATCACCGTACAGTCGGTCAAGGAGCGCGAGCTTCCTGAGGTTGATGACGACTTCGCACAGCTTGCGAGTGAGTTCGACACGGTAGACGAGCTGCGCGAAGACCTCCGTGACCAGGCCGCGAAGACCAAGACCTTCGCCCAGGTCGACGAAGCTCGCAAGAAGGCTATCGAGATCCTCATCGAGCGCAATGAAGTTCCTGTGCCCGAACAGATGGTTGAGGATGAGGTCAAGCGCCACCTCGAGCAGGAAGGTAAGGAGCTCGACGACCCACACGGCGAAGAGGTCCGCGAAAGTGCGCAGCGCTCCTTCCAGCAGCAGGTCATCCTCGACGAGATCATCAAGGTGGAGGACGTCCAGGTTGAGCAGAACGAGTTCACCGAGTTCCTGTTCCAGCAGGCGCAGCAGTACGGTATCTCCCCGCAGGAGTTCGTCGAGGTCATGCAGCAGAACAACCAGATGCCGCAGATGATCGGTGAGGTTGCACGCTCGAAGGCAGTGCTGTACGTCCTTGAGGACGCTGAGGTCGTTGACGGCAACGGCAACGCGGTCGACATCTCCGAATTCACCGCGGTCGTGAAGCAGGCTCGCGAAAAGGCTGACGAAGCCGAAAACGCACCTGAAGAAGACGCCGAAGCGGCAGCAGAGCCTGCCGCCGAAGAAGCGAAGTAAATAAGACCCTGAGACCGGCCGGTTGACTGCGCGAAATGCGCGGCCAACCGGCCGGTCTCATCTCACGCCGAGGGCGAACAGGCCCCTAATATCAAGCTTGCCTCGGATAGATTCATTGCGACACCTGACGAAGGAGAAGTATCCGTGGCTGAACTGCAAATGCCAAACAGTGTCTTCGACCGACTCCTCAAAGACCGGATCATCTGGCTTGGTGAGGATGTCCGCGACGACAACTCGAACGAAATCTGCGCGAAGATGCTGTTGCTCTCCGCGGAGGACCCCGAGCGTGACATCTACCTGTACATCAACTCTCCCGGTGGTTCGGTCACCGCGGGTATGGCGATCTACGACACTATGCAGCTCGTTCCGAACGACATCGTGACCGTGGGTATCGGCATGGCCGCATCGATGGGGCAGCTGCTGCTCACCTCGGGCGCACCTGGAAAGCGCTACATCACGCCGAACGCTCGCGTGCTCATGCACCAGCCGCTCGGTGGTATTGGCGGTACCCAGTCCGACATCCAGCGTCAGGCACAGCTCATTCTTGACATGAAGCAGCGCCTCGCCGAGATCACCGCCTCGCGCACCGGCAAGTCGGTTGAGCAGATCCACGAAGACGGTGACCGCGACCGCTGGTTCGATGCCGAAGAAGCACTCGAATACGGTTTTGTTGACCACATCTCCGACACAGCAACGAGCGTTGTTGGCGGTGGTGGCACCGACCGTCGCATCTCCGACAAGCCTGATGAGGCATCGGGTAACGGCTCAGACGAGTCGGACAAGTAGGCGTCGAGGAACGAAGGAATAGCACTATGTTGAATCTCCCCACCGGCCCGATTGTCCCCGCCGGAATCTCCCGCGACCCAGCCGTGGAATCGCGTTACATTCTCCCTTCCTTTGAAGAGCGCACCGCATACGGTTTCAAGCGTCAGGACCCCTACGCGAAGCTCTTCGAAGACCGCATCGTCTTCCTCGGCGTGCAGATCGACGATGCTTCCGCGGATGACGTCATGGCGCAGCTGCTCGTGCTTGAGTCGCAGGACCCTGACCGTGACATCACGATGTACATCAACTCACCGGGTGGCTCGTTCACCGCGATGACGGCGATCTACGACACGATGCAGTACATTCGCCCCGAGGTGCAGACCGTGTGCCTCGGCCAGGCTGCCTCCGCTGCTGCGGTGCTGCTTGCTGCCGGCCAGCCCGGGAAGCGACTCGCACTCCCGAACGCTCGCGTGCTCATCCACCAGCCGTCTTCGGGCGGCGGGAGCCAGGGCCAGGCTTCGGATATCGAGATTCAGGCTCGCGAGGTACTCCGGATGCGCGAGTGGCTCGAAGAGGCACTCGCTGCACACTCGGGCAAGGATCAGGACGATATCTCGAAGGACATCGAGCGCGACAAGATCCTGTCGGCGACCGAGGCCCTTGAATACGGTCTGATCGACCAGGTGCTGACGAGCCGTAAGGGCGCTCAGCCGGTCATCGTCGATTAGTCGGTCGCGCACTCCGACGCATCCCACAATAGGCGGCCTTGTACCAAGTTGGTTCGAGGCCGCCCGTTTGTTGCCTATCGTGCTGGCAGTCGAGCATCGATTATTCGTGGTAGTGAGTGGGTGTCACGGAAGCGCGGCTAGCCTCGTCTGGCATTCTTAACCCCATGATGAGGCCGCCAAATGAAGATCCGCACGTGAGTGGTTTGAATCAGCGTGGTGTCGCTGAGTCAAGTATTCACGGGGATAAACCGTGGCGCCGAGCGACGATCATTGATGTGGCGAAAGCCGCAAACGTATCGAAGTCGACTGTGTCACTTGCACTACAAGGCAGTACTCTGATTCTGCCTGAAACTATCGACCGAGTGAACGAAGCGGCGCGCGAGGTCGGCTACGTGCGAAACGAGTCAGCCCGCAAACTCGCATCAAAGGCGCAGCGCACACTCGGGTTTTTCGTACGCGACGTGTATGAGCCAGTTTACGGGGCCATGCACCGAGCAGTTCAAGCGGCGTGCGATGCTCGGGGCATCGAGCTGCTCTCCACTACGATCGGCGCCAAGACCGATCCGGAGCGCGAATTGCAGTCGCTGCAGAAACTCGTTGGCTCGGGGATCTCGGCGCTCATTGTAGGTTCGGGCACGAACAATCCCGAAGACCTCAAGCGCCTCGGTCGACTCTTGCCTATCGTAATTGCGGGGCGCCCCCAGCGTGTCGACGGACTCATCAGTGTCGGCAACGACGAGGAGACCAACGGTCGAACCGCGGTCGATATTCTAGCGGGTCAGGGCCACCGGAGAATATTGCTGTTGCGAGTCGCGCACGAAGGGTCGTACTCGATCGCCCTACGGTTGTCGGCCGCACGCGAGCGGATGCGGGAGCTCGGGCTGGAGCTTGTGGACCTCGAACTTCCGACGGGGCAGCTAAATGAGATCGGCGAAGCTCTGGGACCCCAGTTCGGCCCGGTAGAACGGCCAACCGCCATTTTGTGCCGCTCAGATGCTATGGCGATGGATGCTCTGCGGTGGCTGCGTGCCAACTCCATCCGCTCGCCGCGAGATGTCTCCGTCATCGGGTTCGGCGGATGGACGCTGGGACTCGACCTCATTGGACTCTCAACGGTCGAGCTAGCCGTAGACCTCGTCGCGGAAGAAGCGGTGTACTGGGGGGATCGGCTGATGCGTGGAACGACAGCTGAATCCACATTGCTCTCGTTGATTCCCGGCAAGTACCAGGAAAACGGATCCATTGGACCCGCAGCCGTTCACGAATAGTCTTTAGGCCGTTTGCCGGTCATTCACGTGCCACAGCTATTTTCTAAGCATTGGAACGTTCCCATGAACGGGAGCTTCGATTGCAAAGGAGAGAACATGCTCAAGAAGACTGGTGCAATCGCTGCGGTCGCTGCCGTGGCGACATTGGTGCTGAGCGGTTGCAGCGGCTCAATGGCGGGGGAGAGCGGCGGGACCACGAACCTCAGCGTGATGATCTGGGATGCTAATCAGCAGGCCGGCGTGCAGAACGCAATCGACGGATTCACCGCGGCACATCCCGGGTATAACGTCACGCTCGAACTCGTACCGGACGACCAGTATTACACCAAGCTCGACGCATCGCTTGGCGCTCAGTCCGGTCCCGATGTCATGTGGCAGAGTTCCAAGGTCACAGACTACGTCGAAGGTGGTGCCCTCGAACCGCTGGATGAGTACATCGTTCAGTCGAACCTCGATATCGAGCAGTTCGATGAGACGATCACGAGCCTCTACAACTTCGACGGCGTGCAGTATGGCATCCCGAAAGATATGGACACATGGCTGTTCCTCTACAACGCGGAGACGTTCCGTGAACTCGGTATCGAAGAGCCGACCGACGATTGGACTTGGGACGACATGCTCGACGTCGCGGAGGAGATCAAGGAAAAGTCTGGAGACTCCGAAACTGCGGTTTACTACAACAGCTCCATGTGGAACGGTATTGCGACGCTGGTCGAGCAACTCGGTGGTCACGTAGTTTCCGAGGACGGCCCGACCGCGACGCTCGACTCTCCCGAAGGCCGTGAAGCTTTTGAAATGATCATGGACTTGGTGGATCGAGGTCTGGCGCCCGACCTTTCGGAGCAGGCGGACTTTGACCCGCTCACTGCTCTGATGTCGGGGAACCTCGCCATGTCGGCAGTCCCATCATGGCACGTCAGCGCGGTTGCGCAGGCCGACGGCGAATTCAATGCAGTGCGGTTCCCTTCGGTAAACGGGTCGTATGTAACGGACTCGAACGGACTGAGCTACGTTATGAACGCGTACTCCAAGAACAAGGAGGGCGCATGGGAACTCATCGAGTACCTCACCTCTGTTGAGGGCGCGGAAAAGCATGCGGAAGCGGGTGGGGCGCTGCCTGCAATCCCTGAAGCGCAGGGAGCGTGGATCGGCGCGAACAACGCCATCGGCAACATCGAGGTGGTTGAAAATGCTGCCGAAAACATCTTCCTGCGCCCGTCCACGGCTTATCCTGCGGCGCGGGAGGGCGTGGATAAGGCGAACAATACCGTCATTCCACAGATTTGGTCTAAGCAGATCAGCATCGACGACGGGGTCAAGCAGATCAACGATCTTATCCAGGCCGCACTCCAATGACGTCTGTAACCTCCGCCACTGCTGACACCCGTACGGCTGACAACCGTGCGGGTGCCCGCCAGCTCCGAAAGCCGGGATACTCCAGAAAACGGAACATACTACCGGGGATCATTTTTCTCATACCGTTGTTGAGCGGGCTCGTTGTGTTCAAAGCATATGGGTTTGGGCTCAATTTCTGGATGTCGTTCACGGAAGCAGGCGCGTTCGGCCCCGCAGAGTACATCGGCTTGGAGAATTACTCAGAGCTCGTCGGTGACTCCACTTTCCATCAGGCGATCATCAATACCTTGAAATTCGTCGCATTGGGAGTGCCTGCCATTGTGGTGGTCTCGCTCGGCGCTGCGTTGCTGCTCAACATGAAGATCAAGCACATCGGTGCATTTCGCACAATCCTGTTCTTGCCTGCCGTCACGTTGCCTGTTGTTCTATTCATGGCATTCGGCTGGATGTTCAACACCGACTACGGAATAGTCAACGGATTCGTGCAGATGCTCGGGGGCGAGCCGGTGAACTGGTTCGGTTCGAATGTCGGCGTCACCACCGTTTTTATCGTTGTGATGACGTATTCGAGCTTCTCAGTTCCAATGCTCGTGATTCTTTCGGGACTCACGCAGATTCCAGAGGCCTATTTTGAAGCTGCCGAAATCGACGGCGCAACACCGTGGCAGGTGTTCTTGCATATCAAGTTGCCATTGCTCACCCCATCGATTTTCTACGTCGCTACGACCAACATCATTTCGATGTTCCAGATGTTCAGCCTCGTCTACATCATGTTGCCCGAAAGCTCCGCTGGCATGCAGTACGGGCAAACGATCGTCCACTACTACTACCAGCATGCGTTCGTGTATTCGGGTGGCCGTGGGTACGCAGCAGCGTTGTCGATCGCACTATTCTTCATGATTCTGGTCATTACTGCGATCACCTTCCGACTCCAGAAATACTGGGTCGTCTACGACAAGTGAGTGCACCATGAAAACCAAAACCGGTCTGTGGGCCAGAATCGCGCTCACCGTTGTCGCAATCATTACATTGGCTCCGTTCGCATGGATGGTGCTCAGCGCATTCAAGACGTTCGCTGAGACCATGATGGCGCCGCCCACCCTGATTCCCCAGGATCCAACGCTCGACAACTTCGCCGCAGTGGTGGAACGGATTCCCTTCTTCACGCTTCTGTGGAACACGATCATCGTGTCTGCAGCGGACGTCGTGCTGACGGTGCTGATTGCTTCGATGGCTGCGTATGCGCTAGGCGTCCTCGACCTGCCCGGAAAAAACGTGATACTGGTGGCACTTCTCGCGATCATGATGGTCCCGGGCGAGATCTTCATGATCCCTCAGTACCAAATCATTGCGGCCATGGGCCTGACAGACACACTAGTCGCCCTCGTACTGCCGTCAGTCTTCTCGGTGTTCGGCGCCTTCCTGATGATGCAGACTTTCTCGTCCATTCCGAAGGAACTCACGGAGGCGGCGACACTCGACGGTGCCGGACACTTCACGATCTTCTTCCGGATCATGCTGCCTAACGCGAAGGGTGGAATGACCGCGCTCGGGGTCATCACGCTGTTGGGAAGCTGGACGAGCTTGCTCTGGCCGATTGTCGTGAACCAATCACTCGACAAACTGACCCTTGGTCCAGGCCTGGCCATGCTTCAAGGGTCGTTCTTCACTGAGAGCAACTTGATGATGGCGGCTGGCGTAATGGCCGCGATTCCAATGATCTTTTTCTTCTTCCTGATCCAACGCCAGTTTATTCAGGGGATCACGCAGAGCGGTATCAAATGACGAACTTGCGCACTCACCTCGGATCACCACGGCACAGGATAATGAATCAAATGCTTGCTGACCGGGCAACCTCGCACTACCCATTGGTCATGGTTCATCGCGGATCAGCCAAAGGCAGCGTCGCAGAGAACACCATCAAGGCAGTACAGGCGGCTCAGGCACATGGCGGTGACATTTTTGAGATCGATGTGGTAGCCTCGACTGACGGGGACTTCTTCGTGTTCCACGATGGATACGAAGGGCTGCACTTCGGCATCGATAAGCGAATCACTGAACTCTCTACAGTAGAAATTCGAGCATTGACCTATCGATGGAGTGATGCGCGTCCGGGTGCGTATCCAGTCGTTCGTCTTGACGACATGCTCGATCGTTTTGCGGAGTCGTTCTTCGCCATCGATCGTTCGTGGCGGTGGTGGCCGCAGGTGTTGGATTTCTTAGCCGCGCGCGGTCACACTGAACGGCTAATGCTGAAGAGCTTCATGGACGAACAGTCGTTAAAGGATCTGGCAGCGCATCCGGTCAAGTTTCCATTCCTGCCGATCGTGAAGACGCCCGAGCAAGTCGAGCGAGTTCTTGGCGATGAAGGTCTGAATACGGTCGCACTTGAGTTGATTGCGTCGTCGATCGACCACCCGTTCACGGATGTGGGATACCTGCGAGAACTTCAGGCTCGAGGTGTGTTGCTGGTCGGCAATGCATTAACACTTGCAAATGGTTCCACGCTGTACGCCGGTTACGACGACGACCGGTCCATCACCGAGGGCCCGGAGGCGGGTTGGGGTGTGCTATATGACAAAGGATTCGACGTGATCCAAACCGATTGGCCAGGCCTGGTCGTAGCGTTTCTGCGATCGCGCGCTCGAAAATCAATGAACGAAGGGAAGTAGCGATGTCTACTCCAATAAAAGGGGTCCACATCCAGGATGCCATTGAGGAACTGGCGATCCGGGCGGCTCGGGCTTGCGGACGGTTCATCTTCGATGAACGCCCGGAACACGTCGACGTTGCGGCCACCAAATCGAGCGCAACCGATGTAGTCACTGAAATGGATCGTGCGGGTGAGGCTCTCATCCGAGAAGTGATTCTTGCGAATCGTCCTCGGGACGGCTTTCTAGGGGAGGAAGGCAACGAGGTCGTCGGTGACTCGGGCATCACATGGGTTGTCGACCCGATCGATGGGACAGTCAACTATCTCTACGACATCCCGTCGTTCGCCGTATCGGTCGCGGCTGTCGAAGGCTCTCCGTCTGTGGACGGTGACTGGCGGCCGCTCGTCGGGGTGGTGCTCAACCCTGTGCTAGATGAGATGTACGTCGCATCCCGGGGGCGCGGTGCCTGGTTGGCGATCGCGGGTACACGCCGCGCACTCATGATCACGGAAGTAGATCAATCGCAGGCGCTCATCGCCACTGGGTTCAATTACACCCGAGACACTCGCGAGTGGCAGGGGCGGGTAGTGTCCGAATTGCTCCCGAATGTGCGCGATGTCCGACGTATGGGTTCTGCGGCACTGGATCTGTGCCACGTCGCGTCCGGGCGAGTCAACGCCTCGTACGAGTCGTGCTTGCACGCTTGGGACTTCGCTGCAGGATGGCTCATCGTCGAGGAGTCTGGCGGTGTTGTCCGCGGACTCGATGGCGGACGACCAAGCCCGGACCTTGTGCTCGCCGGCCCTGAGTCACTAGTGGCCGAACTCGCTCGCATGATCGTTCCATCGACGCGAAGGGCATTCCGTCCGTATGAATGACCACCGAGACTTTCCTCACGTCCGAAACCATCAACGTTATTGCTCCATGAAAGGGGCATGAATGCCCGTCCTACACGAACAGTTCCTGCTCACCGCCCATCGCGGGGCCGTCGACCGTGCGCCAGAGAATACGCTCTTGGCATTCCAGGAGGCCGAAAAGCTGGGCATTGCCGAATCAGAACTTGATGTCCGTTTGTCGGCGGACGGCGTGCTCATCATCGGCCATGATTACACGACCGAGAACCTCGCGTTCACGGGTGAAGTCCGAGCTCCGATGTCGGAACTCACCTTTGCCGAACTCCAACGGCTTGATTTAGGGCTTGGACAAACGGTACCGAGCTTTGACGAGGTCATGAACGGCACATCGTCATTGCTCCAGGTGGAAATCAAGGATCGCGGCGCTGCCCGTGCTCTTGCACACTTCATGCGGGGGAGGAGTGAACGGGACCGTGCTCGTTGCATGGTGACCAGTTTCGACCCGTTCGCCCTCTCCGAATTCCAATCGCATGCGCAGGAGATGCCCCGAGGAACTGGGCTATTAATCTGGTCGCTCGATTCAGATTGGCGGTACGCAGCTGAATCGCTGGGGGTTCGTAACCTGCTCCTGCACTGGCCAGGGCTCACGCGTGAGCGGGTACGTATGCTCCAAGACGAGGGATATCGCGTCTGTTCGTCCATGTACAACTCAGCAGCTGACCTCCGCCGCATCATCGAGACCGGGGTCGAGGGCAGCAGCACCGATCGACCGGCCTATGCCAAGAAATTGATCGAATCTGTGTCACAACGAGCCTGATGAGGTGGCAGCGCTTGGCCCCATTGACCCAAGCGCACAACAGGCAAATCTCGCCGCATCAACTTCCGCGGACTATCCGGCACGAGCTTGCCGGGAAGGAGAAAAATTATGGCCTCAGTAACGTTCGATAACGCTACTCGAACCTACACCGAAGGAACGCGTCCTGCAGTCGACAAGCTGAACCTCGAAGTCGCCGACGGCGAGTTCCTAGTGCTTGTCGGCCCCTCTGGGTGCGGAAAGTCCACATCGCTCCGCATGCTTGCGGGTCTTGAGGAGATCAACAGCGGACGCGTCCTCATTGGAGGTCGCGACGTCACCGACGTCCGCCCGAAGGACCGCGACATTGCGATGGTTTTTCAAAACTATGCGCTATATCCACACATGACTGTCGGGGAGAACATGGCCTTCGGCCTAAAGATCGCGGGTGTCAGCAAAGAGGAACGCGGCAGGAGAGTGACCGAAGCCGCCAAATTGCTTGATCTCGAGGAGTACCTGAAGCGCAAGCCAAAGGCCCTCTCAGGCGGTCAGCGTCAGCGAGTGGCTATGGGCCGTGCCATCGTACGCCAGCCGCAGGTGTTCCTTATGGACGAGCCATTGTCGAACCTCGATGCGAAGCTTCGTGTGCAGACCCGCACTCAGATAGCGTCGCTGCAGCGTCGTCTAGGCGTCACCACCATCTACGTTACGCACGACCAAACCGAGGCACTCACCATGGGCGATCGAATTGCGGTGCTCAGCGATGGTCACCTGCAGCAGGTCGGCACACCTCGCGATCTCTATGAGAGGCCCGAGAACGTCTTCGTCGCAGGTTTCATTGGGTCGCCCGCGATGAATCTGTTTACCACCGATCTCGTCGAGGGTGGGGCGCAGTTCGGTTCTGAAGTGGTACTCCTCGACCGAGACACCATCGGACGCGCGAACGGAAAACGAATCACGATGGGTGTGCGACCCGAGGACTTTGTCGTCAACCCGGCGGACGGCAAGGGGCTTCCTGTTGTCGTCGACTTGGTCGAGGAACTGGGAGCGGATGGGTACCTTTATGGACACACCGAAATCGGGGGCGCGCGTCAGCAAGTCATTGCCCGCGTCGACGGCCGAAGCCACCCGCACGCCGGCGAGCAGGTCACGCTGGCGGCGACCGCAGGGCATGTCCTCGCGTTCGACTTTGAGTCAGGAGTTCGCCTCAACCATCGTTCGCGGGACGCAACTTGACTTCGCTCCGCGAACGCGCGGGTCAGTGCGCCGTCGGGCTTTCGGGTAGTGTGAGGCCCATGTCGACCGTGACGCCGGCGACGCGCTCGGCTGGCGTGCCCTCGCCCGCCTCGACGGCGGCGCCGACCTTCACAGGCTCCGGCTCGGTGAAGGCGTCGAAGGTCACCTCGAAGTGCCATACAGGGTCGGGTTCGCAGGCGGGCGTACCCGAGTAGCCGGTGAGGAACGCGACGTCGTCGAGTCACGCGATCTCGTGGCCGCTGCGCTTCGCGAACTCGAGGTGACAGCCGGGAAGGCGAGTAGCAGCCTCCCGCGCTCAGGAGTCGGCTCGAACTCGCGTTCACCGCGATGACGGCGATCTACGACACGATGCAGTACATTCGCCCCGAGGTGCAGACCGTGTGCCTCGGCCAGGCTGCCTCCGCTGCTGCGGTGCTGCTTGCTGCCGGCCAGCCCGGGAAGCGACTCGCACTCCCGAACGCTCGCGTGCTCATCCACCAGCCGTCTTCGGGCGGCGGGAGCCAGGGCCAGGCTTCGGATATCGAGATTCAGGCTCGCGAGGTACTCCGGATGCGCGAGTGGCTCGAAGAGGCACTCGCTGCACACTCGGGCAAGGATCAGGACGATATCTCGAAGGACATCGAGCGCGACAAGATCCTGTCGGCGACCGAGGCCCTTGAATACGGCCTGATCGACCAGGTACTGACGAGCCGTAAGGGCGCTCAGCCGGTCATCGTCGATTAATCAACCGGTTCGACCAAACAAAACTGGTCCGGATGCTGTACTTCAGCATCCGGACCAGTTTTTGTTTCCGAGGTGAGCGTTAGACCGCTACTCGAGCTGTGCCGTGTATTTCATTCAGCTCGGCAAAGATCTGCTCATTGGCCTCGAAGCTCACGATTGCCTCGTCGATGAGGCGCCCCGCTTCTGCATCGGACAGCGAAAGATTGTCGAGCCCGATGCGGTAATTGCGCTTGAACGGTACTGGCTTCTCAATTTCTTCGAAGCGGAAGAATGCGGTTTCCTCATCGGTGAGGTCATAGTGGCGACTGAGCCAGACATGCATGACCTGACCTCCAGAGAGGTCACCGAGGTAGCGCACGTAGTGGTGCGCGAGATAGCGGGGTGCGTCGTTTGCGGTGTCCAGGATGCGTTCGACATACGCGCGGGTCGATGCCAGCATCCCGACCGGATCGACCGTGACTCGCTTCGCGAGTGCCTCCAGGTCGCGTTCGATTGACTCGAACCGGTTGAGCTCGACCGAGAGCAGCTCGAGGCAGGGATCGTTGTCACGCATTTTACCTGCGGTCTCTTCCAGCGCGGAGTAGATGTACCGGTATTGCTCGAGCAGGTGATACCAGGCATTGACGTCGAGTTTGCCACCGAGGAGTTCGGTAAGGAACGGCGAGTTCTCGGCGTTTTCGTGCGAGGTCGCAGTGAGTTTGCGAAGTCGTTCACTCAGCGTCGCGGGAGTCGTCGTTGTTTGTGTCATTCTCTAATCCAATCGATCCTGTACCAGCTGGGTCCAAGAAGCCTAGTCAATTGAAGGCGAGCCTAAAGCGTTTAGCTTGACGCATCTAGGGCAGTCAGCCCGCTGTGCTTCGCCTCTCAGCATACCCTAAGCTTAGGTTTGCCTTAGCGAGGATAGCCAAGCCTAACTCGACCGTGTGGGTGGCATTTGATTTTCGGTAGTGCCTGTGGAGCGAAGGGCACTGTCGAACATTGAAACGGAGAATAATGACGGAAAAACTAATCGGGGTGCGCAGAGTGCCTTGGATTAACCGCGCGGCTGTTGCGCTCGGGGTGAGCGCACTGCTGGTAGGCACCGGTCTCGGCGCGATGCCCGCAACTGCGGCGACAAATACCGTGACCGACGCGACGTTCTCGTGGACAGTCAACGTGGAGTCGGGCAGCCGCGCAGCGATCCCTGGCCACTACAACTTCCTGTCGGCCGGGATTGCCGGTGACGCCGGTGCTTCCCGTGTGTGGAAAGAAGAAGACAACCTTTATAAGGCAGAAGATGGCAACGTGACGATCACGAAGCCGGATGCTGAAGGTAATCAAGTCCTCGCGTCATGGGACACGAAGCACCTTGACCCGAATGGGGCGGTGCTAGGCTTCAGCAACCCCTCGCACAACCAGGTAAACATCACGGGTGGTTCCGGAACTGTGGACCCTGAGGCGGACAACGCTGAGATTCAGTGGGAGGGTAGCTTCTCAATCGTCTACTACTCCGGCCTCACCTATTGGTCGCTTTCCGACATTAAACTTGAGGTAACTGACGGTGTTGGGCAGTTCACGGGTTGGGCCACGGGCTATGGCGCATCGATGAGCGACCGTACCCAGTGGGAGGCTTTGGAGGGTCGTGAGATCGTTGTGGCCGACCTGCCTGCGGTTGACGTGACCGAAGATGGTTTTGTGGTGAAGCCTGCCTACGAAGGTGTGGCAGTTGACATCAACACAGAGACGATGATGGACCAGGTGCTTACTGGCTCCTACCCAGGTTCGTTCCCGCAGAGCTGGGTCGATTTCAGCGAGTTTACGCAGCAGTCGTCCTACTGGTACTCCTCGGGCGGCAGCTTCGACCACAAGAAGGAAGCGGCACCGATTACGGTGTCGTATGTTGCCGAGACTGAACTGCCGAACGAAGGTGGACCCGGTGACATCGATGTGACCATCCCGGAAGATGACGGATCCACCGACCCCGGTCCCGTGACCGGAGCGCTTGAATGGGCATGGGAAGGTGCGGGTTCAAGTGCTGCGAGCCTCGGCACGGCTGATCAGGACGGCGATACGTTTGTCGCTACCGGTTCGCTCAACGACGTGGTCGTCACCGATACGCGTGAAGGTGGCGCGGATGCATTCAACTGGACGCTGAGCGGCCAGGCTTCGGCATTCGAATCAGCGTCTGACTCATTTGCTTCGACTTACCTCGGTTGGACGCCAAATGTAGTCCAGGCATCTTCGGATGCGGTCACCGAGGGTGATCCTGTTGCCCCTGGGTCAGGTGAGGCTAATGGTCTGCAGACTGCACGCACGCTCGCCACTTCGACCGATGCTGCAAATGCGACTGTCGATGCAGCGCTTGAGCTGGTTGTTCCGACGACTACCGCGGCCGGAGATTACACCTCGACGCTCACAATCAGCCTGATTAGTGAGTAGTAAATCGCTCGGTAGTAGCTAGGTGAAGTGCCGAGTCGATTCCCAGTCCGTATACCTCGAACTGGCCCTTTCAGCTAGTTGTAAGGTTTCAGGAATGCCGATAACATAAGGGCGCCCTTAGTTAGTTAAGGCAACCCTTAATCTATCGTTTGGGCTTTCTGGGGATTGGTTCGGCGCTCCACCGATCGGTTACGCCGGGCAACTGAATGGAGAAAGTATGACGAAACGTCAGAATTCGGCGCGTAAGGCGTCGTGGCTTAGGCGAGGAGGTGCCGTTCTCGGCGCAAGTGCAATTGCACTTGGCGCGGGCTTCGGTGCAGCGCCAGCTTTTGCAGCAGAGAGCAGTGTTGACGATGTGAGCTTCTCATGGCGAGTCAACGACGAGTCCGGTGGTGGCGCCTTCTTCGGCGGCTGCAACTTCCTTGTTGCGGGTGAAGCCGGGGATAACGGTCTTTCAGGCGTATGGTCGGGCGAGTTCGCGACTGCGAACTATAAGACTGAAGCAGGCAACGTAACCGTTACGAAGCCTGACGCCGACGGCAACCAGGTACAGCCGACATGGACCACCAAGTGTCAAAACCCGGCTGGTACAAACTTGAACACCACCGTTGGCTCGACTTCGGGTAACCAGGTCAACTTCACCGGCGGTAGCGGTACAGTCGACGCGGACGCGGACAACGCCTCGATTCAGTTCGACGGCTCCTTCACGATTGTGTACTACGGCGGTATGACGTACTGGAGCATTAGTAACCCGGTGCTGACTGTTGAAAACGGCGTCGGAACCGTGCGTGGAACCGCAAGCGGATACGGCGCGGACATGTTCGACCCCTCGAAGTGGGTCGAACTGCCAGAGCAAGAAATTGAGGTCGCAACCCTCACCGGTGTTGACGTGACTGATACCGGAATTGTGGTCACGCCTGAGTACGCTGGCGTTGAGGTCGAAGGTGACGACAGCGGCGTCTTTAGCCCGCAGAACCGCACCAAGGATGGCTGGGGTTCATTCCCGCAGTCGTGGGTTGACTACAACCTCCTGACCGGCCAGTCCGCGTACTGGTACACCTCGGGTGGTCTTGTTGACCCGAAGAAGCCTGCCGCACCGATCAGCATCGGCTACACGGTTGCTGGTGAGGAAGAGCCTGAGCCAGAAGAACCCGGCGATGAAAACGCCGGCGACATCGACGTCACCATTCCTGAGACAGATGACCCCGGTGAGCCTGGGGAGCCGGGTGAGCCGACTGACCCCGAGGGTGAGTTCTCCTGGGCATGGGATAGCGAACAAACGGTAGACCTCGGCACCGCATCGCAGACCGAAAACGGGTTTGTTTCGAACGGTGACTTGAACGATGTCACGATCACGGACACCCGTACCGGTGGCGACGAGGACTACTCGTGGAACCTCAGTGGATCGGTTTCGGAGTTCACTTCTGGCAGCAACAACTTCGCTGGAACCTACCTCGGGTGGACCCCGAACCTGGTAACTGGTGACGCTGACGTTGTAACTGTCGGTGACTCAGTTGCTCCGGGCTCAGGTGCGACTGACGGTCTCGCGAGCTCGAAGGTGCTTGCGAGCTCAGGGGCAGCTGCATCCGCAGTAGTGAGCGCTGGCGTTCAACTGCAGGTTCCGCTGGACACCGCTCCTGGTGACTACTCGGCAACGCTGACGATCACCGCAATTAGCGAGTAATTGCAACTCACAAAACCGCGCACGTCCTACTGAGCGCGTAACACCGGGCCGGTGCGAGCAGCGAAGCTGCCTGCACCGGCCTCCGGTCTGAAGGACTTCACTTCAGGCAACCGAGCCACAACACGTCAAGCGGTCATTGACGACCGCAACCAATCAATTCCTTCCGCTGGAGAAACCTAGAACATGCCCCCAACTGCCCGCCGATATCGGACCGCTGTTGGTCCCAAGACCATCGCCCTTTTCGGAGCCATCGCATCCCTCGCACTTCTCGTGGGGGGATTGGTCGCTCCCGCCTTTGCCACACAGAGCGAAGGTGAATCGTGGTCGGTGTCCACAGTCGATGGCGAGCAGGGGGAGAACCGGTCAAGTTTCTCGTACGAGCTCGAACCTGGTGCAACCGTCGAGGATGCGATTCAGGTAAGAAACACCGGAACCGAACAACTCAGTCTCAACATCTACGCGGCCGATGCATTCACGACGAGTGATGGCGCCGTCGACATCCTGCCCGCAGACCAGCCCTCGGTTGACGCCGGCATGTGGATTGTCCCCACCACCGAATCCATTGACCTCGCGCCAGGCGAATCAACCACCGTCAACTTCACGATCACTATTCCGAACAGTGCAACACCGGGGGACCACTCAGCGGCTCTAGTCGCTTCGCTGCTCGAAGCGGATACGGGCAGTCAGGTGCAAGTTGAGCGTCGCCTTGGCCTCCGCGTCACGATTCGCGTCCCCGGTGATCTGACGGCTAATGTCACTCTTGATGCCGTGGAGACGAACTACTCCGCGACCTGGAACCCGTTTTCTCCCGGCCGCGTCAACGTCACCTATTCCCTCACCAACACGGGCAACACCCGAATCAACGTCGTTGATGACGTGCGGCTGTCAGGGCTCTTTGGCTGGTTCCCAAGCGCGACCTTTGGCACCGAAGCCACCGACCTCCTGCCCGGATCGACCGTGAATGTCACTCGAGAAGTGCCGACCGGGGTGATTGGGCCAGTGTCCGGCGAACTCACCATCGTCAACACTCCTAATGACGAATCTGTCGCCGCTCCCGAGTCGCCGCTCACCCAAGAAGTATCGGCGGTGGCGACGCCATGGATGCTCATCCTGCTGCTGGTCATCGTGCTCGCAGCCATCATCGTCGTCATCGTGATCTGGATCAGACGACGACGGATGGCGCAGTGGATTGCGTACGCGCGTCGGAAGCAAGAGGAAGAAGAATCCGAAGAGCCGGACGATGTGAGCCTCTTGGACTCAGCCGATGACACGGCAACACATGCCGAAGCAGATTCCGAATTTACGGGAGCCGGTACCACGCCCCGCGCGGAAGATCAGGACAGAAACCATTAGCTATTCGTATCAGGTGAGCCTATCCTTACTGGAGAGCAATCGTTGGAGTAAACATTGAGTGAATTTAGTCGTCAGGATGAAATGCGCGATCGTCACCCCGTTCGGGGCGTGCGCAATTCGCGCCGCGGCATAACTGCAGGTCTGGCTCTGCTAGCTGGTCTGGCACTCGGTATCGGCGGTGTGACCGGTCCCGTAATTGCGGCTACCGATGAGGGCGAGCCTGAAGTAACGGCCACCAATGACGAAAAAAGTATCGATATCGAAGTGACGATTCCGAAGTCTTCGACCAATGAAGACACCGGTGCCGGGGCAAACGTCGATGCTGACAGCGACGGCTCGGATGCTGACAGTAACGGTTCTGGCAGTAACGCGAACGGTAGTGCTGCAACTGGCGGCAACAGCTCCGGCGGTAGCAGCTTCGGAGGCGGCAACTCTGGTGGCGGTTCCGGCGATAACTCGCTCGCCAAGACCGGTGTTGAAGGGTTCGGAATTATTGCGCTAATCGGCGGCGCAGCCCTCGTAGGTGGAGCAGTCGTGTTGTTCTCACAACGACGCGACCACGCCTAGCCGGTATTTAGTTTTTGAATTTGGAGTTCTTTTATGGCGATGCCACGGTTTATCCGGCGGTTTAAGCCCAGCACGGTTCGCAAAGTGACGTGGAGCGTGGTCATTGGCGCGCTCGTCGTGGGCCTGAGCGTGAACGGTTTCCACAACGTTGGAACAGTCTCCACCTCCGCGAATGAGAATTGCGTGAGTGTCCCGGCCCAGACGGAGCCGGCTCCGCCAGATCTGCCAGAGATCACGTCGGCCGACCTCGAGAAGCCACGAGACATCGTCGGACCGACTACGGCCTACACTTCCTCGGCCGAGATCCCACCGATTACCGACGCACCACAGTCGCTACAACAACTTCCGGTAACTTTTGAAAGCGCCGATGGTGAGACGACCACGGTTACTGATACCTCGCGCATCCTGGCACTGAACCAAAACGGTGGTCTTGCGGCCGCAGTTATCGGTCTCGGCTTCGGTTGCAACTTGGTCGGTCGCGACACCGCGACGAGCATCACCACGCTGATGCCCGGCAACGAAGACTTGCCCCTCGTGACCCAAAACGGTCACGAACTTGCGGCCGAAGCGATCCTCAACTTGGCTCCGACGCTGGTCATCACCGACGGTTCTGTTGGCCCGTATGACGTGCAGCTGCAGCTTCGCGAGTCGGGCATCCCGGTCGTCATGGTGCCGACACCGTACGAAGCCGGTGTGGGCGGCGTCGGCGAGCAGATTCAGTATGTAGCGGATGCGCTCGGCGTGAGTTCGCTCGGAGAAGCGCTCGTCGAGCGAACTAACCAAGAGATCAACGCCGTCATCCAGTACTTTGGACGACTTTCGCCCACGGATCCAGAAGAGAAGCCGCGAACGGTATTCCTCTACCTCCGCGGCAGCATCTACTACTGGTTCGGTATTGGTTCCGGTGCCGACTCGATCATCCAATCCATCTCCGCACGCGATGTGGCGAGTGAAGTTGGTTTCGAGGGTATGTCACCGACCAACTCTGAGGCGCTCATCAAGGCTTCACCGGACGTGATCATCGTGATGACGCTGGGGCTCGCATCCGTCGGTGGCATGGAAGAAGCCCTCGAGCTACCCGGCATTAAACAAACACCTGCTGGCCAAAACCAACGCATCGTTGACATGAGCGACTACGAGGTTATGAGCTTCGGTCCTCGAACTGCCTATGTGCTCGCCGCACTCGGAATGGCCATTTACGCCCCCGAGTACAGCTACCAACCCGGACATGGTTCGGATGCGCTGGAGCAGCGGCTTGACGAGATTGACGAAGAAATGGAAGAGCAAGAAGGATGAGCGGAACCACTGCGACGAGTGTGCCGAAGAGCGCACCGAAAAGTGCGCAACGGGGGCTGCGAACTGTAGTTCCTGAGCCGCTTAAGGCGCCCGAGATCGCGCCGCCCAAACCCAAGCGTGCGCGGGCAACCGTGCTCATGATCGTTCTGTCGATCGCATTGGTCGCCGGTTGTCTGCTGTCGGCAATGGTCGGGCAGCTTTTCATCCCACCGCAAGAGATCATTGGCTTTGTCCTACAGTCGGTAGGAATCAACTGGATTCCCGGCCCGAGCCACGAGTTCGGTACGGCCGCGCTCACCGAAGTTCGATTCCCCAGAATTGTGCTCACAGTACTCGTGGGTGCCGCGCTGGCAGTCGGCGGTGTGCTTATGCAGGGAATCTTTGGCAACCCGCTCGCTGAGCCCGGTTCGATTGGTGTCTCTTCGGGGGCCGCTGTCGGCGCGAGCTTCTCGATTCTCTTCGGCCTGACCTTCCTCGGACCGTTCACCACTCCAGTATTTGCGTTTACTGCGGGCCTCATCACGACCTTCGTTGTCTACATGGTCTCCCGCACGGGCGGACGCACCGAAGTGATCACGCTGATTCTTACCGGCGTGGCCGTCAACGCGGTGTGTGGTGCCTTGATCGCGTTCATTACCTTCCGCGCACCCACCCAAGCTCGTGAGCAGATTGTGTTCTGGCAGATGGGTAGCATGAACGGCTCGCGTTGGGAGCAAGTGGTTCTCGTTGCCCCGCTGATTCTCATCGGGATCGTGCTTTCGGTCATCATTGCGCGTCAGCTTGACCTGCTTTCGCTCGGTGAGAAGGCTGCTCGCCACGTCGGCGTCAACGTTGAGCGTCTTCGTGTGTACGCGATGGTGCTTGTCGCGCTGCTCGTCTCCTCGGCCGTTGCGTTTGCCGGTGTCATTGCATTCGTCGGTTTGGTGGTCCCGCACATCATCCGCATGATCATTGGTCCGGCCCACCGACCGCTCCTCATCGCATCCGTACTTGGTGGCGCGCTACTGCTGACCATCGCCGACCTGGCGGCTCGAACCCTGGTGGAATTCGCAGACCTCCCAATTGGCATGCTGACATCGCTCATCGGTGGGCCGTTCTTCTTCTACCTCATCCGCGCAAGCCGCAAGAAGGGAAGTGGTTGGCAGTGAGCACCATCCTGATGTCGCCCCCGCGCCAGCCTGGCGCGCCGGTCATAGGCGAAACCGTACTGTCAATCCGAGACGTGGTCGTCGCCTTCGGCGAGAACCAAGTCCTCAAAGGCATCGACCTCGATATTAAGGCGGGGGAGGTGCTCGCCCTTGTTGGCCCGAATGGCGCGGGTAAATCGACGTTGATCAACACCATCACAGCCGACGTCGAAGTGCTCTCCGGCGAAGTGCTGCTGCAAGGATTCCCAAACCACGCGTGGACCAACAGGGAACTCGCCATGCGGCGTGCGGTGCTCTTGCAGCAGGTCGATATTGCGTTCCCCTTTACGGTGTCCGAAGTGGTCGACATGGGACGAGCCCCGTGGAAGGCGACGTCCTCGGCAAAGATGGATGATGTGATCGTCGCTGGTGCGATGGAACGCACCGATACGGTCCGTTTTTCCGAACGACACTATCCTTCACTTTCCGGTGGTGAGCGCGCCCGAGCTGCACTCGCTCGCGTGCTTGCCCAAACCGCATCCGTGATGCTGCTTGACGAACCGACAGCAGCAATGGACATCAAGCACCAGGAACACGTTTTGGATCTTGTCCGAAACTACGCGTCCACCGGATGCGCAGTCGTGGTCATCTTGCACAACCTGGATCTCGCAGGCGCCTATGCGGACAGAATTGCGTTGCTTTCGCAAGGCCGCATCGTGGCAGATGGCCCACCCTCCGAAGTCCTCACCTCCGAAATGATCTCGGAAGTGTACGACTACCCCGTTCATATCGTGAATGACCCGGTCACCGGCGACCCGATCGTGGTCCCCACCCGGCAGGCGCGAACTTCGTCAGAAAGGACACACGCATGACGCTGTCCCGAACTCGTACATGGGGCGCCCTGCTCGTCGCTTTGCTGGCCGCGCTCTTTACCCTTCCCTTCGTCGCACAGCCAGCACACGCGGCGCCGCAGGTCACCATTAACGGAACCCCCAGTGCGGATGGCGCTACTACGGTCCAGCTGCAGGGATCCGGATTCCAATCCGTCCAGGGCGGCTTCGGCGGCATCTACGTTCTCTTTGGCTGGGTTGATGACCCCTCCGGTGGTAGCTGGAAGCCAAGCGAGGGCGGTGCCACCGGTACCAACTATCGCTACGTCTACGACGATGAAACGAACCCCACTGGTTACCAGTTGTTTGTCACCTTCCCGGGGAGTTCCACCGCAAGTGCCGCTAACGGTGGCGAAGTCGCCTCAGATGGCACCTGGTCGGGCAATCTCATTATTCCCGGCGCTGTGTTCAATACCTACGATCGCCAACTCAACGAAACGACCGTGGACTGCAATGAGGTCGTGTGCGGCATCATCACCATCGGTGCGCACGGTGTGAAGAACGCAAATAACGAATCGTTTACTCCGGTCACCTTTGCGGGTGGCGGAGCTGCGACGGCGCCGAGCCAGGAAGCTGCCGCCCCGGATGCGGACGCGGCTGCCCCGGATGCGGCTGCAGAAACCGATACTGCTGAAGAGGACACGGCGACGGATCCAAACGCTACCCAGCAGCAGACCACGCCGGTTGCGCCGGTCAATACGTCGAATGGAGAAGATGTGGGCTCGAGTTTGGTAACGCTGGGTTGGCTCGCCGCACTTCTGCCGGTGCTCCTGCTCGTTGGGGTGTCAATCATTGTCCTCGCTGCCGGTGTCGGCGGATATCTGGCGATGAAGTCACTCCTTCTTGGTGTGAACCCCGAAGCGCTGGAAAAGGTGCGTGGACAGCGTGAGCGTGCGGGGATCCGCCAGCGTGAGAAACAGAAACGCAAGACGCGAGCGCTTGAAAGAAAACAAGAGCTTCGCACCGCGCGTGCCGAAGATCAGGATGCGGCGTTGGTCGCGCGAGCGGAGATGCGACAGAACCGCGGCGTTCACGCTGCTCCTAAGCAGAAGCGTAATGAGGAATCAGTCGATCAGTGGCTTGAGTTCTTCCAGAGCGGTAGCAAGGGTGCCGCTCCGAATGACGAGTTCGCTGACTCATCCGGTAATCGAGGGGGCACGCCGCAGCAGGGCGGCCAGGCAGACCCGAGCAGTCAAAACAATCCGACTGTCGTCATGACGGCACCACGGAATAACGATTCGAGGAGTGAGCACTAATGGCTGGCGGTTGGGGAACCTGGGTGACCCGGATCACCGCAACTATCGGGGCGGTCTTGTTGGTCGCGGGTGGCGGATTGTTCGTTGCGCAGTCGGCGCAGGCTGCAGAGTCGACTATTGATGATGTCCCCCTGTCGTGGCGGGTGAATGACGAATCGGGCGGCGGTGCGTTTTTCGGTGGTTGCAACTTCCTCGTCGCTGGTGAAGTCGGCGACAACGGGGGATCATCTGTCTGGCAGAGCGCATTTGCCGACGTCAATTACAAGACGCAAGTAGGAAACGTCACAATTACCAAGCCGGATAGCTCCGGTAATCAGGTTCAACCGACCTGGGCGAACAAATGCCAGACTGCAAACGGTAGCAACGCGACCACAGCAGTCGGTTCGACTACCGGAAACCAGGTCAACTTCGACGGTGGTACGGGCACGGTTGACCCTGACAGTGATAGTGCGGAGATCCGTTTCAAAGGTGCCTTCACCATCGTCTATTACGGCGGCATGACTTACTGGTCAATTACGGATCCAGTGCTTTCGATCAAAAACGGAAAAGGCACGCTTTCCGGGACTGCATCGGGTTATGGCGCGGACATGTTCGACGTGACTAAGTGGGTCGAGCTTCCTCAACAGGAAATTGAACTGGCGACATTGAGCGATGTGAAAGTCACTGAGTCAGGTATTGAAGTGACGCCGGACTACTTCAGTGTCGAAGTTGATGGTGATGACAGCGGTACCTTCAACCCGCAGGACCGCACTAAGGAAGGTTGGGGGTCTTTCCCGCAGTCATGGGTGGATTACAACATCCTCACGGGTCAGTCCGCGTATTGGTACACCTCGGGTGGGCTAGTTGACCCGAAAAAACCTGCAGCTCCAATCGAGGTCGCCTACACGATTACTACTGGCGCAATCCCTAAGTACGATCGCATACCCCAGGGTTTGGAGACCGGGCTCGAAATCGGGTTGCAGGAACTGGGAAACGTAAATGGCACGGTGGAAGCTAGGCTTCAAAGCGGAGACGAGCCGGTCGCACTTCCTCTTCATGGCTCGAGTGATTCTCCGGTGATCGCAAACGGCAACGCCACAGGAATATGGGATGTATCGAATCTTGAAGTCGGCAGCTACAAGGTCGAATTCCATCTGGCGGATAGCGATTCGCTGCTGACCGATAAAGATGGCCAAACGATCATCGCAGAATTTAGCGTTGTGGAATGGCCTTCGGAGTCCGAACCCCAAATCAGCAGTAAGAACGCTACACACACATCTATTTCATTGGCGTGGTCTTGGACGCCAGGCGTTGAGCCGCCGGATAATTATGAGGCCGCCATATATGAGGGAACTTCGGTGTCTGGAAAGTTAGTCGAGTCGAAACCCAACAACGATGCAAGCGTGACTTTCGGAACACTTGAGCCAGAAACCAACTACACCGTCAAAGTTACGCCAACACTTGCGACCATACCCGGAGAGTCCGTCACTACGACGATAAAGACCGGTAAAGCACCCGAGTCGGGGGGCGACACAGGCGGTCAGAGTAACACGGATGACACTACCGATAACAACGGCAATAACAACAATGGCGCATCCGACGGCGTGACCTTCTACTGGGGCATGAATATGGAAGCAACCGGGGGTGCCTACTACGGCGGGTGCAACTTCTTCTCCGCTGGCGCAGCTGGCGACACCGGCTCCTCTCGCCTCTGGACACAAGGTGACTTCCAAGCGAGCAACGGAAACACCACAATCATCAAGCCGAATAGCAGCGGCACGATGCAAACCACTTCGTGGGACAGCAAATGCCTTGACCGTAACGGCACCCAGGTCAGCGTGACTGGCCAAAACTCCTACACCGAGTCGCAAGTGCAGATTTCAAACGGACAAGTCGTGAAGAACGACTCGTCGGGCGTCCGCGTCGAATGGGACGGCAGCTTCTCGGTCGTGTTCTACGGAGGCCTTACCTACTGGTCGGCCTCGAACCCAGTGCTCGAACTCGACGCAAACGGCAACGGCAGCGTGACCGTGACAGCATCCGGCTACGGCGCATCCATGCACGATGCCTCGAAGTGGGAAAAGTTGGAATCAGAGACCATCACTCTCGCGGATCTTTCTGGTGTGGACATGTCGACGGTCGGCTCAGGGGGTGGATTCATCCACACACCTGACTATCTCGGTGTTAGCTACGGGGGATCGGGCGCGAGCCAGGGTGTTCCCGGCGGCGGCGACGAAACCGCGACCGGGCAGGCAGCTCGTACCACAGAAAACGAGGCCATCTGGGGTTCGTTCCCCAGCAGCTTCGTGGACTTCCAGAACAAGACGGGTCAGTTCTCCTACTGGTTCACTTCGGGAGGTCAGCGTGACCCCTACAAGCCAACACTGCCGATGACGGTGAGTTTCTCGGACAACTTCGTACCGACTGCAGGAGATTACTCGGGTACCGGGTCACCTACCCTGGACCAAACCCAACCCAATAGTGCGGTCACGAGCCCGAATGCGAGCGCCGATCTGAATGCGTCGGCTCCATCGTCAATCGACTCGGCATTGGAGTCTGGCGATGTGAACTCCGCGTTTAACATTCCGGAGCTATTGGGTCTCCCGGGCTTCAGCTGGCCGGAGTTTTCCTTGGAAACAACACCCGCAATGCTTACGGTTGGTGGACTCGGGTTCCTTGGCGTCGCCGGGGCAAACTGGGCAGGCGTCCTGTTCTTCCGCCGAAGACTGGGACTGGACCCCACGGCCTTCGTCTAGCCAAATTGCGGAGCCCACTCGACTTCCAAACCGACTCGTCGCGTCACATTGCGGTGTTGCTCGGTCGGATGTCGGGTGGGCGGGTTAGGCTATTTCCGATCCATTTAGGGAGGTATCCATGGCACGCATCGGTGAAAGTAGCGATCTGCTGAAGTGCTCATTCTGCGGAAAGAGTCAAAAGCAGGTTAAGCAGCTCATCGCTGGCCCTGGTGTGTACATCTGCGACGAATGCGTTGAACTCTGCAACGAGATCATTCGCGAGCGGATGGATGAGCAGGCCCCAGAAGAAGTACTCGGCTTCGATCTTCCGAAGCCTCGAGAAATTTACGATTTCTTGGAGCAGTACGTAGTGGGTCAAGAAGACTCCAAACGTGCACTGTCCGTCGCGGTCTACAACCACTACAAGCGAATCCGTGCACGCGGCGAGTTGGCAGCGGTTGAGAGCAAAGAGAAGGAAGACGACGACGACAAAGTCGAGATCGCCAAGTCGAACATCCTCCTCATCGGTCCGACCGGTACGGGAAAGACTTATCTCGCGCAGTCGCTCGCACGTCGCTTGAATGTGCCATTTGCCGTCGCTGACGCAACTTCGCTCACCGAAGCGGGATACGTCGGTGAAGACGTCGAGAACATCCTGCTCAAGCTCTTGCAAGCGGCTGACTACGATGTCCAGCGTGCTGAGACCGGCATCGTCTATATCGACGAGATCGACAAGATCGCCCGCAAGGCAGAAAACCCGTCGATTACACGCGATGTCTCCGGTGAGGGCGTCCAGCAGGCACTGCTGAAGATCCTCGAAGGGACGACCGCTTCGGTGCCACCGCAGGGCGGACGTAAGCACCCGCAGCAGGAGTTCATCGAGATCGACACCACTAACGTGCTGTTTATTTGTGCTGGTGCCTTCGCCGGTCTCGAGGACATTATTTCCTCACGCGCAGGCAAGAAGGGCATCGGCTTCGGTGCGCCGCTCAGCACGCCCGGCCTGACCGAGGATGTATTTGCGGACGTGCAGCCTGAAGACCTGCACAAGTTCGGACTGATCCCAGAATTCATCGGTCGCCTGCCGGTAATCACCACGGTGGAGCCGCTCGACGAGGACGCACTCGTGCGCATCCTCACCGAACCCCGCAATGCGCTCGTGAGCCAGTACCAAAAGATGTTCGAGATTGACGACGTCGAACTGCACTTCGAACACAGCGCGCTCGAGGCAATTGCGGAACTTGCGGTCGAGCGTAAGACCGGTGCTCGTGGCCTCCGCGCAATTCTCGAAGAAGTCCTCGGTCCGATCATGTTCGACATCCCCTCGCGAGAGGATGTCGCGCGAGTGGAGATCACTGCCGAAGTGGTGCGGGAGAACGCCGCGCCGAGCATTGTGCCGAAAAAGCCAAAACCGATTCGCAACGAGAAGACTGCCTGACCGAAACCTTAGATTTGCGGCTTAATCGTCACCGAGTGCGCCGACGAGGGCTATAGGCTTGGCGTCTAGAAAACGGTCGGAGCGCCGGCCGCCGCACCGACTTTTGGTGAAATACGAAGGAACGGTTTTGACCGCACGACTAGGGAAGATCTCGCGATCCGCCGCTGTATTGGCATTTGCGAGCGTTCTATTCGTGGGGTGCGCCGCTGAAAGCACACCGGTCGCGCCGGCACCTTCCACTACTGCTGCTATGTCAGGGGAGAGCCAAACAAGTCCGCAACCCACGCCCACGGTAACCGAATCCTACGGCCCGGACGAGGGACGCCCGATGCCAACCGATGGCAGCGAACCGGTCATGCAGCCGCCGTCCGAAACGCCAACACCCACTGCCGCGGAAGCCGTTGAAGTCCGGATTGGAGAGGACGATCATTCGCGCCTTGACTGGCGCGTGACCTGCAGCAGCCTCGACACCAGCCCGACGGTGATCGCCTCCGCGACCGACGAGGACGAAACGGAGTACGTCGTGGTCGTGGTTGGCGCCGGGACAGACGCGCTCGCATCCTTCACCTTCACCCGGACAGAGCAAGACCAATCCACTCGCGAGCGAGCCGGACTCACCGTCAACCCCGGCGGAAACCACGGCAACGGCTCGCTCATCGTCGATGATGACGTAGTCTCCTCGACAGGACGAGGCATTGCCTACGATGCCACCAACGTGGATACCGAAGCATCTACAACCTATTCGGTGAAGTTCTCCTGCCCGCAGTAGCGGCGGTGGCCCGCAGGCGTGGGTAGGTGCAGCCTAGGCAGGTACTTCTTCCAGGCGATCACCCTTACGACGGACAGCCATGCACGGCCTTCGGCGGACAACAATGCACCGCTGTCGAAGGATGAAGGGGCCTCATCGGTCAACTAATCTGATCGGGACAATTTCGTTTCGTTTGAGAGATGAGCTTCTGTCCATGGGGAATCTGAATCGCGTTCGCAAGGGTCTCACCCTCGGTGCCATCCTGCCACTGAGCTTGTTTGGGCTCGCGGCCTGTGCTGCCGGTGGCGAAGACATTGATACCGAACGTACTCGCGCCCCTCGCGCAGAGGCACCAGAAGACGGTGGTTCCGGCGTCACCGGTGACGGCGACGCTCCATTCGAGTTTCCCGGCCAGAATCCACCTGAAGACGATGCTCCCGAAGATGACGCTGAATCTGAAGCTCCCCAAGACGACGCCTCGGATTCCGGCAGCAGCGGTAATGATGACACCGTGGTGAAATTTGGCGATGTTGACTACTCCTCGGTGAACTTCGACGTCTCTTGTGACCCCGACCCCGAATTTGGGTACATCCTCGGCCGCGAGGAAGGCAACACCTCGAGTACGGCTCACGCTTTTCAAGCGACGTATGACAATGACGGCGTTGTCGACTACATGATGGTCACCGACGGAACCTATGAAGACGGCACCTCACTGTACTGGTCCGACTACTCGGGTGAAGGCGGCAGCGTTGAGATGACCATCTCCGGTGACAAGTTCACGATCAGCGGTGACGCGTTTGACTACAACGACTACCAGTACGACACGGTGATTCCGTTTGAAATCTCCGGGACCTGCGACACGGTTTTCGACGTCGATTAGCGCCACCGGTTCGCTGGCAGCATCATTCCTTGGTCGCACACGCAGGCAATACCCATGACGATGATCTAGCGCTGACAAACGCCTAACATTGGATGCGACGTGTTCCCGCTTCTCCCCAAGAAACGAGTTGCAATCATGAGTAATTTTAGGCTGTTGCGAAAAGGCATTGCGCTCGCTGCGATCGTGCCAATTACTGTGCTTGGACTTGCTGCTTGCGCGAGCAACAGCGGTGACGACGAACCCGAGCGCACCCGCGAGCCGAAAGCTACCAGCCAAGAAGGTCAGGGCAGCGGCGGCTCGGACGGTGGTGGGGGCTTACCATTCCCCTTCCCAGACGGCAGCAGCGACAGCGACTCCGGCAGCAGTTCAAGCAGCGACTCGAATGGGTCAGCAAGCAGCAGCGGATCCGGGAACAGCGGCAGCGGTTCAAGCAGCAGCAACTCCAACAGCAACGGCTCTTCCGATAGCAACGGCTCTTCCGATAGCGGTGGCTCGAACACCGGCGGCAATAGCTCCGGAGGTGGCGACAGCGTCGTGAAGTTCGGCGATATCGACCTTTCCGATGTCAACTGGCAAACCATTTGCTCAAGTGATTCGGGCTCCTCGCAGTACATGATGGCCACCGACGAGGATGCGACGGACAGTGGTGAGGCAGCCACCATGATGGTGTCGACCGACGAGGCAGGCAAGCCCGACTACGTCCTGGTCACCGACGGCAGCTACGAATCGGGCACCACCCTGTACTGGTCGAACACGATGGATGCGGGCTCGGTGGAGATGTCATTCAACGGTGACGAGTTCACCGCATCCGGTGAAGCCTTCGACTTCAGCGACTATTCCTATAGCGACCCGATTCAGTTTGAAATCTCGGTCACCTGCGACGTCAGTTACTAACGTCGAATAACCGCCTGTAAGTACGTGGCAGTGCCGCCGACAACGCCCATACTGGGATCCCCGAACGGCAAAAAACCCTGCGCGAGCAATTCCTCGACGCCGCGAGAGAGCGCATCCGGAGTCGAGGCCGTGACGAGCTGATAGCTACTCACTGCAGCCTGAGAGGCGGCCTGCGGCAGTGAGTCAAGCGGCGGTGTCTCGCGCGTCTGCAAGGGCGCGGCAGACACTGGCGATGCGGCAGCACGCTGTCGACCTCGGGCCACCGACCGGTCGAGGGCTTTTGCGCTTACGGGTTTTGTCGCGTCGGCGACCGCGTCGTCAAGGATGACCACCTCGCCGTGTGTGGGCACGATCGCATCGATATGCGGATAGGTCTGCTCGATGATGCGTGCGAGCTCGTTTGCGGCACCCACCTCACCGTGCACACAGAACACCGTGTGCGGTTGCGGGTCGAGTTCCCCGAGCCACTCGAGTAGGTCGCCACGATCTCCGTGGACCGAGAAACCCTGATCCTGATAGATCTCAGCATTGACGTGAATGTACTTCCCGCGCATTTTGAGTTTGTCGACGCCGTCTGCGAGGAGACGACCGCGGGTACCGACCGCTTGATAGCCAGTCAACACCACCGAGTTCTTCGCATCGCCAAGCATCGCCTCGAGGTGGTGGATGACTCTACCGCCGGTGGCCATACCGGAAGCGGCAATGATGATCGAGGGCTCACGGCCACCCTTCGCGGTGAGTGCCTTCGATTCTTCGACCGAGCGGATGGGATAGAGATCAGGAAACTCGAGGAAGTCCTCGGGCTGCATATCGGAGCGCAGCTCCTCGGGCATCGACAAATACACCGAGAGTGCTGCATTCGCCATAGGGGAGTCGATATACACCGGCACGTGCGGGATGCGCCCCGCACGACGAAAGTCACTGAGCGTCTTGAGCACCACTTCGGTGCGGTCGACCGCGAATGCGGGGACAAGGACACTGCCGCCGCGATCAATTGTTCGGCGAATGATATCAGCAAACTCCTCATGCGGAGGGCCGTCTGGTTTTGGGTGATCGCGGTCACCGTAGGTCGACTCGATCAGCGCAAATGGCGAACCCGGCGGGGCCTCACGGTCGCGCAGCACCGGGTGTTCGCGCGAGCCAATGTCGCCCGAGAACGTGACCGAAGACGTATTGGTCCAAAGCGTGATGGATGCTGAGCCGAGGATGTGCGCGGCTCGCGTAAAGCGCGCGACGATGCCGTCGTCAAGGTCGATGTCCTCGTCATAGGGCACCGGGATGAGCAGTGGCAGCGTCGCCTCGACGTCCTCGGTGGTGTACAGGGGCAGCGCCGGGGAGTGCTTGGAGTAACCGTGCTTATTGGCATCGGCCGCATCCTGCTCCTGGATCTTCGCGCCATCGCGCAGCACGATTTCTGCGAGCTGTGCGGTGCCCTCGGTGCACAGGACAGGACCGGAGAACCCTGATCGCACGAGCCGCGGAAGTAGACCAACGTGATCCATGTGCGCGTGCGTGAGCAGCACATCCGAAATTGTCAATGGGTCGAAAGGGAAAGGCTCCCAGTTTCGATTACGGAGCTTCTTCGGCCCTTGAAACATGCCGAAGTCGGTCAGGATGCGCCGCTCGCCAACGCTCAGCAAATATTTCGATCCGGTCACCGTTTCTGCGGCACCGAGGAACTGCAGGGACGTGTGCATCGTTGCTCTCTCGCTCGACATGCACCAACCATGCCAGGTCGGGTTGAGCAAACTCCGGGGAACCGGGGCTTGCTTCTTCGTTAGTCATGTGGTTCATTAGTAGAGTAATGAACCAAGGGGGTGAGGTGGATGGAGTTCACCGACCGAGAACCGATTTATCGACAGATCGCGAATGACCTGCGAAGGCAGATTCTCGCCGAAGCACTCGCGGAAGGAGACCGCATTATGTCCACAAACGAATACGCCGCCGCCTACCGAATCAACCCGGCCACCGCAGCCAAGGCATTTTCCGAACTCGTCGCGCATGAGCTCGTGGAACGCAGACGCGGCATCGGGATGTTCGTCAAGGAAGGCGCTCGCCAACGACTTGTCGATGAGGGTCGCGAACACTACATCGCCGACACACTCACACCGGCCGTAGAAGCGGGACTTGCGCTCGGGCTCACGAGCGAGGAAATCGCGGCGCAGGTGCAAGCAATCGTCAGTGCGGATCACAAGGAGGCCGCCAAATGATATCCACGAAAAATCTCAAAAAGACCTATCGCGGTACGGAAGGGCCCGCCCTTGACGGCATTGCGATAGACATCAAAATTGGCGGCATTACCGCGATCCTTGGGCCCAATGGCTCCGGGAAGACGACGCTCTTGCAAATGCTCGCCGGTCAGCTGGAGCCGGATGAGGGCGAGGTGCGGATCGGTGACCACAGGGTCTCGACCGATGACCGCATCCCGTACTTTGCGGTGGCCCACGAAGGCAATAACTTCGGCGAAATGCGGATGCGCGACCTGCTCGTGTTCGCGCGATCGCGACCTAACTGGAACGAACAGGAGTATCAGCGGCTCGCGAAACGCTTTGAGATTCCGAAGCCGCGGAAGCAGATCAGCAAGCTATCCACCGGACAACAGTCCGCGTTCGCGCTCATTTTGGCCATCGCAGCCGGTGCGCCGGTACTCATCGTCGATGAGGCACATGCGGGCATGGACGTCCCCAAGCGACTCGCGCTCTACGAAGAACTTGTGCGGGTGAATGCTGAAGATGGCCGCACGATTCTGATCGCCTCCCACAACGTGGGGGAACTCGAGCGAGTCGTTGAAGACGTCATCATCCTCAACCGAGGCAAAGTCGTCGAAGCAAGTACCGCAGATGCAATCGCACGCCGATTCGCGCGGATTATCGGTCCGCATGATGCTGTGCAAGCAACTGCAGGTACCCGCACGGTCCGTTCCGCTCGTCGCCTCGGCCCCACCGAAGAGTGGACCGTCGATGTCTCGAATGCACCACTTGACCACCCCGAAAATGGCGTCGTTGTGACCCCCGTCGAATTCCAGGACGCATTCGTCGCGCTAATCGAGGACGCCCCGAATGAGCTTCGAAAGGAGCGGACATCATGACCGCAAATCAGATCATCAAGGCCCCTCAAGCATCCTTCTCGGCCCGGCTCCGGGCGGCGCTGCGCGTCGATATTCTGCCAAGCCTCTTGGGCGGCGCAATCGGGTTGACCTGCCTGCTCGTGGCACCGGCGCTCGCGGCGTGGATTACCTCGCGGCTCGGTGGCATGGCTGAGATCAATCTCGGATCGCCAGCTGGATTTATCGCGGGACTGTGCGTCGCACTCGCCATCATCATGACGAGTGAGGCAAGCACTGGCCGACGCGAGTCGACGATCGGGGGATGGACCAGACAAGAGCGCCTTCAGCTCACGACGATCATCGCCGTCGGTATGGCCATCGTGACGGCCCTCCTCTTGCTCCTCGCTTCAGCCATCACCCCCGCGCTCGAGAACGTGCTCCAGAGCATTGCCGCGAATTCGCAAGTCACCTACACCGTCACCGGCCCCTCAACCTCGATTGTGGCGGCAATAGTGGTGGCCCTGGCCGCATTCGCGGGCGCCTTCGTCCCAGCATTCCTAATGCGCCTCAGCGGGATTCACTGGATCGCAGTCGTCGGTGGTTCGATACTGCTGCTGGCCATCCTGCAAATCTTGTTCGTCGCGTACTACCTGCACGCCGAACCGAACGGCGAATTGTTCACCGCCTTCGCGCACACACCCGAGCTATGGTTTGTGCTCTCAATTATCGTGACAGCTGGATTCGTGCTGCTGACGATTGCCATGACACGAAAGGCACCGATCCGCCGCTATCGTGCTTAGCGAAGGCGGGCTGACATTGGCAGCAACGAAACGACCGGTGGCGGGTGGGGCTTGGTTTGGACCCCCCCCCCGGCGGGTTTGGGGCTTAGGGGGGCGG
>NZ_JBQDBE010000002.1:107919-118181 GCF_052090685.1 Gulosibacter sp.
CTGCCCCCGCCCGCCGTATTGGTGCTTGTGCTTGGGGGGCCTTATTTGGCCACAACCCAACCGCCGGGGGGGGGTGGCTATGTTTTCCCCACCCGCCACCGGTCGTTTTGGCGAATTCGGAGGACTGAGATTGATTCTGGGTCAGCAATAGACCTATTCGGCGCCGCTGCCTTCCGGGGTCACGCTGAGCGCCCACATGACACCAAACTTGTCGAAGACTTGGCCGTACCACTGGCCCCACGGAGCCCGCTCAAACGGCATGCCCACTTCGCCGCCGGCGGTCACAAACTTGTCGATAATTACTTGCGCTTCTTCGGGGGAGTCGAGGGTGTACAGCAGCGAATAGGCACTGCCTCGGACAGGATAGGTCTCGCCCGGCATGGCGTCGCCCCCGGCAAGGCTGCCGCCCGGGAGGTCAAGCGTTGCGTGGGCCACTGCGTTGGGGTCTGGTTCGAAGCCCATGTCCATCGGTTGTTCGCCATAGGTGAGGATGTTGAGCTCGCCGCCGAGCACTTCGTGCCAGTGCCGGAATGCGTCGCCTGTTTGGCCGGGTAGAGCAATGTAGGTTGCGAGATTTGAAGTCACGGCTGCCTCCTCAGGCAAGTCGACTGAATTGTCCCGTGCAGTGTTTCGCGGGGAGTTTGGGATTTCCCGGGAGCCGCCTCGCTTTGCTTTAGCCTTCGAGCCCTCGCCTGCGGAGCAGTGGCTGGATGCTCGCATCACCACCGAGAAACTCGCGAACGAGCTCCTGCGGTGGCCGCGAACCGCCGGCCTGAAGAATCGAGCGACGGAAGCGCTCGCCGGTGGCCCGCACATCCGTTGCTGCTTCAAACACCTCAACGGAGGCTGCGTCGAAGACTTCACTCCAGATATAGCCGTAGTACCCGGCCGAATACCCACCGCCAAAAATGTGTTGGAAGTAGGTGCTCGAGTACCGCGTCGGTACGGTGTCTACGAGCAGACCCGCAGCTGCCAGCGCATCCCGCTCGAACTGCGCGACATCAGTGATCCGGGCGGCTTCGGTGGGAGAAAGCGTATGCCACGCCATGTCGAGCACGGAGGCGGCGAGGTACTCCGTGGTCATAAAGCCCTGGTTGAATGCTGCCGCAGCTTTGAGCGCCGAGAATTGCGACTCGGGAAGCACCGCCCCGGTCTCGTGATGCCGGGCATAGTTTGCCAAAACGACCGGATGCGTCAGCCACGATTCATTGACCTGGCTTGGGTACTCGACAAAGTCGCGGCGGACGTTCGTGCCGCCAAAGTGCGGGTAGGTCACGTGCGCGAGCAGCGCGTGCAGGGCGTGGCCGAATTCGTGGAAGAGCGTCTCCACTTCGTCCAGTGTGAGGAGTGTCGGCGAGCCCTCGGGCGGCTTCGGCACGTTGAGGACGTTGAATACTACGGTCGTCTCGCCCAGGAGTTCATTTTGTTGGCGATAGTTGGACATCCAGGCGCCACCGCGCTTAATGTCTCGGGTGTAGAGGTCGAGGATGTACAGCCCGAGGCTCTTGGCTCCCGAGCCATCCCCTTCGTCAGCTTCAAAGACCTCATACACCTTCGCCTCGGGATGATGAGCGATGAGGTCCGATCGTGGCTCAAATCGGATGCCATAAATCAGCGTCGCGGCGAAGAACACCCCGTCGTGGAGCACCCGCTCCGCCTCAAAATATGGACGAAGCGCGGCCTCATCGACGCTGAAATCCCGCATCCGGATCTGTTCGGCATAGTATGCCCAGTCCCATGCCTCGAGCGTGAATTCCGGTTCGCCCTTGTCTCGCTGCTGCGAATCGGCGAGTTCTTGCAAGACCGCGAGCTCCTGCTGTGCGTTCCGCACGGCAGGTGCGGCAAGGGTGCTGAGCCGCTCATCAATTGCGCTCACGGATCCCGCCGTGGAATTCGCGGCCACGAGTGCGGCGTGGCTTTCAAACCCGAGTAGCGCCGCACGCTCGGCGCGCAAGCGCACCGATTCCAGCACCGTCGCACTATTGTCATGGGAACCGCCACGTGTGGCACGCGAACGCGAGGCGCGGTGGATCCGTTCACGTAGCTCGCGATTGTGCAGTTGCGCGAGCCACGGGTGGCCCGTATAGAGCGGTAGTGTGATGCGCCATTTCCCGGGGAGCTCCGCTTCGGTGGCGGCTTGGGCTGCGGCCGCGATTTCCGAGTCGGCAAGCCCTGCCAACTCCGCAATGTCGTCAACGACCACGGCAAGCGCATTTGTATCGCCCTGGAGGTTGCGCACAAACTCCGAGTCCAAGCTCGCGAGCCGCTGGTTGAGTGCCGCGAGACGTTCCTTGCCCGCTGCATCCAGCCCCGCGCCTGAGAGCCGATACTCAAGGTCAAGCCGTTCGACCAGATACCGCTGCTCATCACTGAGCTCGAGTTCGTTTCGCCGCTCGTGCACCGCGTGGAGACGGTCATAAAGCGCCGAATTCAGGCTGATGGCATCGAAGTGCTGTGCGATGCGAGGGGAAAACTCCGCTTCGAGCTGCTCCATCTCGGGTGTCGCATCCGAGGAGGTCAGCGCATAGAACACGGACAGCACTCGCTCGAGATACTGGCCTGATTTCTCGAGCGCAACCACGGTGTTCTCGAAGGAGGCCGGTGCCTCGACCGCGGTGATCGCATCAATTTCGGCGAGGTGTTCCGCGAAGCCCGCTTCGATTGCGGGCGGGAAATGCTCGGTACGAATTTGCGCAAACGGGGGTAGCTGGTGGGGGAGCGTCGAAGCGTTTGCAAATGGATTGTCAGCGCTTAATTCAGCCAATCATCGTCCTCGTCATACTGGTCGCCGGCGGTGATGGTGCCGATTGAGCCATCGGCCTGAAGCGCGATCCTCACCTCGGTCGGATGCTCGGCGACGGGGCGTCCCTCGAGCCAGGTGAGCGTCCACGCGCCTTCGGTGAGACCGCGTTCCTGTTCCGCAGCACGCACCGCGGCCACGAAATCCTCGGGTAGCCCGGTAGGAGCATCCCCACCGACCGCCCAACGACTCCCAATACGCATGCAGACTCCCGCTCAACCACATTCCGTCCGACCGGCTAGGGACGGACCAGCATTTCGTAAGTGCCGAGATCGGTCAAGGTGCCGAATTGACTGCTCATACGCAAATAAGAGTCGTTTGACGTGGGCATTCGCCACATGAGCTTGGTCGCGCCGAGCGATACCGCGTGATCGTGCAGCGCACCGATCAGGACTTCGAGTGCGGTGGCATCGCTCTCCATCTGCTCGACGTAGATCGCATTGATCTCGAGCCGGAGAAAACCATCAAGGGGACTCAACTGCGGGGCAGCGGCCGCGAAGCCGGCGAGGTGGCCGGCGCGTTCGACAAGGAACACCTCGAGGCTGCCGATGCGTTGAAATGCCTGCCAGGTTCGCAGCGCACCTTCGTCACTAAAGGAACCGCCCATGTCAGTGACGTAGCGGCTGTAGAGGTCAACCCAGGCGAAGAAGTCTGAGTCAGCCAGTGGCCGGACCGTCGGTGCGGGGCGGGAAATCGCCCTGGCGCGGGCGCTTCGACGCGAAATGGGTTGATTTAGTTCAGTCATACCTTGCCGTAGTCGGGGGCGAATAAGAGATTCTACGTCGTGGACTATGAGAACTCTCGAAAAATTCTTTCCAACACTCATCGTGGAGGTGTACGCGAAGTCCACAGAAGGTTGCATGTTGGCGCACCTGCGGAGCGACGCGGTAATAAGTGAACGGTAATTATCTTTAGGGTGCGCATGGCCTACGGCCACTTGCGCTCCCGGACTTTACCGGGACCCTGGGGAGGGAATCCGCGGGTGGCTGGTTCGGGGGATCCAGCCACCCGCTTTCTCCCTCATGCCGGCTACTTCTTCTGCGGTGGCTCGCCGAGTGTGATGTCGCGCACGGTGAGTGCCTCACCGGTCGCGAACTCCAGTGCTTCAATACGACCGACCGCTTGGAGATCGGCCACGAAACCGCGCAGCTGCTCGAGTTGTTCGGCAGGTGCTTCGACCGTCACATTGAGAATTGGCGTTTTTTGCGACACCTTTTCGGCGGTCTTTGCCCCGCGGATCGAAATGAGCGCCTCGGATGCCAGCGACAGCACCGCGTGGTCTCCGCCTTCCGGAAGCTCCGTCGCCTGCGGCCACGCGGCGGCGTGCACCGAACCTTCCTGCCACCACGACCACACTTCCTCGGTTGCGAACGGAATCACCGGCGCAAAAAGGCGCAAGAGCACCGAAGTTGCGAGGCGCATCGCAGCCACCGCTGAACGGCGGCTCTCCGCATCCGTAGCGTTGTATGCGCGGTCCTTGACGAGTTCGAGATAGTCGTCGCAGAACGTCCAGAAGAAAGATTCCGCGGCCTCGAGCGCACGAGCATGGTTGTACTCGTCGAGGGATGCGGTGGCCGTTTCGACCACGCGACGCAGCTCGGCGAGCATGGCGAGGTCGAGCGGGTTCGTGATCGATTCGACTCCGGCGCCCTCGGCATCGAACCCGAGTACGAGCTTCGCCGCGTTGAGCACTTTGATCGCGAGTCGACGGCCGATTTTCATCTGTGTCGGTCGCTGCGGGTCGAAGGCCGCATCTGTACCGAGGCGACTGGTCGCAGCCCAGTAACGCACCGCATCCGAACCGTGCTGATCGAGCAGGCCCGCGGGGGTCACCACATTGCCCTTTGACTTCGACATTTTCTTGCGGTCCGGGTCGACGATGAAGCCCGAGAGCGTCGCGTTCCGCCAGGGCAGGGTGTGCTCTTCGAGCTCGCTCCGCAGCAGCGTGGAGAACAGCCACGTACGGATAATGTCCTGACCCTGTGGGCGAAGGTCGAATGGGTAGACGAGCTTGAAGAGCTCTTCGTCGCGCTCCCACCCACCTACGAGCTGTGGGGTGAGGGATGAGGTCATCCAGGTGTCCATCACGTCGACTTCGCCGAGGAAGCCGCCGGCTTGACCGCGCTGCGATTCCTCGTAGCCAGCCGGCGCGTCCGAAGAAGGGTCCACGGGCAGCTGGTCTTCGGCGGGAAGAATTGGCGCGTCGTACTGGACGGTGCCTTCGGCGTCGATCGGGTACCAGACCGGGATGGGCACGCCGAAGAAGCGCTGACGAGAAATGAGCCAGTCGCCCGAGAGACCCTCAACCCAGTTCTCGTAGCGAACCCGCATAAAGTCAGGCCAGAACTTGAGGTCTTTGCCGTGCTCGAGCAGCTTTGCGCGCAACTGCTCGTCATTCGCGCCGTTCTTGACGTACCACTGGCGAGTGGAGACGATTTCGAGAGGCTTATCACCCTTCTCAAAGAACTTCACCGGGTGGGTGATCTGCTTGATCTCACCCTCGAGCTCACCCGACTCGGTGAGCGCATCCACCACGACCTTTTTCGCTGAGAAGACGGTCTTCCCCGCCATCTCGGCGAAGACTGCCTTGCCGGTTTCGCTCGTAATGGCATCGGGCATCTCCGCAATAATGCGGCCGTCCTCGCCAAGAATCGAGCGGTTCGGCAGCTTCAGTTCGCGCCACCAGATCACGTCGGTGACATCACCGAAGGTACAGATCATCGCGATACCCGATCCCTTGTCAGGCTGGGCAAGCTGGTGCGGAAGGACGGGCACCTCGACGTCGAAGAGTGGGGTGCGCACGGTCTTGCCAAAGTACGGCTGGTACCGCTCGTCGTCAGGATGCGCGACGAGCGCGACACAGGCAGGCAGCAGCTCCGGTCGGGTGGTTTCGATGTGAATATCGCGATCTTCCGCATGGAATGCGATGCGGTGGTAGGCACCGGGCTGCTCGCGGTCCTCGAGTTCGGCCTGGGCGACGGCGGTGCGGAAGGTGACATCCCACAGGGTGGGGGCCATGTCCTGATATGCCTCGCCACGCTCAATATTGCGGATAAACCCGAGCTGGGATGCGCGCCGCGAGTTGTCGTCGATGGTTCGGTAGGTCTGCTGCCAGTCGACCGAGAGGCCGAGCTGACGCCAGAGGTCCTCGAAGGACTTCTCATCTTCTTGACTGAGTTCGAGGCACAGCTCGATGAAGTTCTGGCGCGAGATCGGCTGCTGATCGGCAGCCTTGATGCTCTTGCCCTCGCCACCGCGCTGCGGTGGCTCAAAGTTCGCCACATAGGGCAGTGAGGGGTCGCAGCGGACCCCGTAGTAGTTCTGCACGCGGCGTTCGGTAGGAAGGCCGTTGTCATCCCAACCCATTGGATAGAAGACACGCTTGCCCTGCATCCGCTTGTAGCGGGCGATAACGTCGGTGTGGGTGTACGAGAACACGTGACCGATGTGGAGTGAGCCGGATGCGGTCGGCGGCGGAGTGTCGATCGAATACACATCCTCGCGGGTCGCGTCTTCGCGATTGAAGCGGTACGTACCCTGGTTCTCCCACACCTCTTCCCACTTGGCTTCGAGCCCCTCGAGGGCCGGCTTATCTGGAATGTTTGAGGGCGTGGCCGTCATGCATACTCCGTTCGATGTGGACGGCACCGAGTCTGGGGTGCCTACTGGGTAACTCGGCCATCGTACCCGGTCGAGCGTGTGAGTAACGCATCTGGGGCTCGTCTCAACGGGTGGTCGAGACGAGCCCCAGAAGGACGCGGTGAGGACTGCAATGCGTGGTGACTTGCAGTGCTGGTGCGAGCTAGTCGAACACAATCACGTTGCGCGCGACTTTGCCATCGCGAAGCTCCTCATACCCTTCGTTAATCTCATCAAGTGAGATCGTGCGTGCGACGAGATCATCAAGGTTCAGTCGACCCTGTGTATACAGCTCAGCGTAAAGCGAGATGTCTTGTTGTGGATTCGTGGAACCCATCTTGACTCCCTGAATACGCAGCTGATTCATGAGCAGTTCGGTGAAGGGGTCAACGTCGAGGCGGGTGCCGGGTTTGATCATGCCAATCAGATATGCACCGCCACCTTCACGAAGAATTCGCACCGCTTGCTCTGCGGTGGCCTTTAGTCCAATCGCTTCAATGGCGTGGTCAACGCCATTGGTGCCGGTGATTTCGGCGACCGCTGCCACGAGATCTTCTACTTCGCCTGAGTTGATGGTGTCAGTAGCACCAAATTTCTTCGCCAACGCAAGCTTTTCATTTTGCAAGTCAATCGCGATGATGCGGCGAGCCCCGGCGATTGCGGCGCCCTGGACAGCGTTCAGGCCGATGCCGCCACAACCGATGACCGCGACGGTGTCGCCGACCTTGACGCCGGCTGTGTTGATCGCAGTGCCAGCGCCCGTGATTACACCGCATCCGAGTAAACAGGCTTTGTCGAAGGGGATATCTTTGTTGACCTTGACGAGGTTATTTTCGTGGGTCAGGATCTGCTCGGCAAAGCCCGAGAGACTGCTGAACTGCGTCACCGCTTCGCCGTTGCGGCTCAGACGTGATGGTTGATCTGCGGTTCTGGCCACGGCGGCTGGGTTCACACACTGCCAAGGGCGACCCGAGGTACAACGGGGGCAGCGACCACAAAAGTCGATCAGCGAGCCCACGACATGGTCCCCGACTTCCACCGTCGTGACCTCGGGGCCGACCTTCGTGACCACACCGGCGGCCTCATGCCCGAGCACAGTCGGCATAGGAAAGCCGAAATCGTTCTCTTGGATGTGCGAGTCGCTGTGGCAGAGTCCACACGCCTTTACGTCCACGAGTACTTCGTTTTCAATGGGGTCGTCGATATCGACATCTTCGATGATGAACTTTTCGCCAACCGCGTTGAGTACTGCAGCTTTCATGAGGGCTCCTTCGCGCTCGAATTCGGTGCGCGATTACCACCAGCGCTGGTCGCAATGTGCGCAACTCAATGTCCCATTAGGATATGCGACAAGTGTTGATTAAGCGACAGGTGAACCTAAGAATGGTCCCGCGGCGCTGAACTCGGCGACGGCTTCGGGATGCTCCTGCTGGGGCAGGGTTATACCGTGAGCGAGGCACGCAAACGGGCGTAGTGCTCGTCAGCATCGACCAGCCCGACGGCCGACAACCGACCGGAACATCTTCGTCTCCGGTTTGCGGGGCTGGTCTGAAAGACTCTCATTGAAGTAACCGCTAGCTGACCACGCCGTCCAACGCTGTCGCTATGCCGGAACCGCGCACGCGAGCACAATCACCCGTGTTCGGGTTTGGTGAATCTCGGTTACGCGAGGTCATGCCACCACGTGGGCATGCTCGCGAGGATGGAATCGACCACAGCGTCTTGCTTGAGGTTGGGGAGGGTGAGCCACGCTTCGAATGCACCAACGAGAGCGTGCGCCACAAACTCTGCTGCTACCACGGGGTTGAGGTTCTCTGGGAAGGACTCTTGCCGTTCGATTATGAGCCGAATCGACTCGGCGAAGTGACTCGACAATGCGTGGTGGGTTACCCCATCCACCGGATTCGCGAGCGAGCGGCGGTAGATCGTCTCGAATCTCGTAATGTGCGTGACTACGCCTTTGATCGCCGTTCGGAAGATTTCATCGCGTGGCAACTCAGCTTGGTCTCGCAGTGCGAGATCGGTTTCACGAAGTACGTCGAGATCACGCGCGAGTGCCGCTAGGACGACCGACTGCGGAGAGTCGTAGTGGTCATAGAACGTGGCTCGGTTGACGCCGGCGCGCTGCGTAATCGCGGCGACGTTGAGGGGCAGTTCTTCCTCGCTCATCGCGATTTCGAGCGCTGCGGCCTGTAAGGAATCGCGAGTACGGATGATTCGTGGATCGGTCATGGCGGCTCCCTCTTCCGGTTCCTGTCAATCTAGCCCACGGCCGCTCGGATTCTGGCGACCGTAGTGGCGACCGCGCGAATCGAGGTCACGCGAGCCGGTCCACGTGATTCGCTCTACGCGAGCAACGCCTCGATCGGTGAGCGGGCGAAGTACACAATAAAGCCCGCGGCGACCACCCACATGAGCCAATGCACCTTCTTGATGCGTCCGGTGAACGCGTGCACGATCACATACGCGACGAAGCCAACACCGATTCCGTTCGCAATCGAGTAGGTCAGGGGCATCGCGATGATGGTGAGGAAGGCGGGGAGCGAGGTCGCGAAATCAGACCACTCGATATCGGCAACCTGGGCCATCATCATGGCACCAACCACCACCAGCGCAGCCGAACCAACTTCCATCGGCACGACCACTGCGAGGGGAGTGAAGAACATCGCCAGGATAAACAGCAGCCCCGTAATCACGGAAGCGAACCCGGTGCGGGCGCCCTCACCGATACCCGACGCGGAGTCCACGTAGATCGTGTTCGAAGAACTTGAAGTGCCACCGCCAACGACCGCGCCGAGACCCTCGACAACAAATGCAGCGCGGATGCGTGGGAAGGTGCCGTCCTCCTTCGCGAGGCCGGCATTGCGTGCCAGACCGGTCATCGCGCCGATCGCGTCAAAGAAGTTCATGAACACCAGCGTGAGCAAGAGCATGAGTGCTGCGATTGGACCAATCCGCGCGAATGCTCCGACCGGGTCGAAGGCACCCACGAGGCTCAAATCGGGAATCGCGACGATCTGCGTGGGCACCGTGGGGACGGTGAGTCCCCACCCGTCGGGATTGTCGGGCCCGGATGCCCCGATATTCCAGACCGCTTCGGCGATGAGGGCGATGATGGTTCCCGCGGCGATGCCGATCAGGATCGCGCCGGGAACTTTCCGCACCAGCAAGATTGCCATGAGTAAGAGCGTGATCACGAAAATCACGGTCGGGATGGTCGTGATCGATCCGGCAAGACCGAGCTGTACCGGTGGTCCACCCTCTGTGCGGGTCACAAACCCGGAGTTCACGAGCCCAACGAAGGCAATGAACATACCGATGCCGACGGTGATTGCCGATTTGAGCGAGGCCGGAACGGCGTGGAAAATCGCCGTTCTCGCACCGGTGACCCCGAGGATCACGATGATGATCCCGTTGATGACGACCAGGCCCATGGCTTCAGGCCAGGTCACCTGTCCAACCATGGACACCGCGAGGAAGGAATTGATGCCGAGCCCGGCGGCAAGTGCGAACGGTAAGTTGGCGAAGAACCCAAACAGGATCGTGAGCACACCGGCCGCCAGCGCCGTTGCTGAGGCCACCTGGACCGCATCCAGGACATTGCCCTCGACATCGGCGGAGGCACTCCCCGCCAACACGAGCGGGTTCAGCACGAGGATGTACGAGATGGTGATGAAGGTGACCACGCCACCGCGGATCTCTCGTCCCGGGGTCGAGCCTCGTTCCTTCAGCTGGAAGAGTCGTTCAAGCAGTTTTGGGGATTTAGGGTCGGATGCGCGCACAGCCTCAGTTTGATTGCTCACGGCGGAATCTTACTGCGGTT
>NZ_JBQDBE010000002.1:118191-208704 GCF_052090685.1 Gulosibacter sp.
GCTGTCGCTCGCGTGGCGGTAACGACTGGTCGAAGCCCGCGCGCACCTCGGCGAGTTGCTTGTGCAGTACAGCGGGTACCTTGTCGCCGATGCCGTCGTAGTAGTTCACGGTCTCATCGAGCTCTGCGATCCAGCCCTCGCGAGGCACAGCAAAGATCTCCTGGAGCGTGGCCTCGTCAACGTCAATGCCTTCGACGTTGATGTCCTCGGGCTTGGGGAGGTTTCCAATCGGCGTTGCCACCGCATCCACCGTGCCCTCGACGCGCTTGGTCGCCCACTCGATCGCGCGAATGTTCTCGCCGAATCCGGGCCAGAGGAAGGAGCCATCGGCGCCGCGACGGAACCAGTTGACCTGGAAGATTGCCGGTGCCTTGTCGCCGAGCTTCTCACCCATCGCGAGCCAGTGACCCCAGTAGTCGGCCATGTGGTAGCCGGCAAATGGCTGCATGGCGAAGGGGTCGCGGCGAAGCTCACCGATCTTGCCCTCTGCAGCGGCGGTGCGCTCACTGCCAAGCGTCGAGCCGAGGAAGCAGCCGTGCTCCCAGTTCTTGGACTGGTATACCAGCGGCACGTTGGTGCGGCGCCGGCCACCGAAGAGAATGATGTCCACCGGAACCCCGTCCGGCGTCTGCCAGTCATCGGAGATGGTGGGGCACTGTTCCGCGCGAACCGTGAAGCGTGCGTTCGGGTGAGCGGCGGGGGACTCTGAATCGGGCGTCCAGTCATTACCCTGCCAGTCGATGAGGTGCGAAGGCGCCTCATCGGTCATGCCTTCCCACCAGACGTCGCCGTCATCGGTCAGCGCGACGTTCGTGAAGATCGTGTCCTTCGTGATCGTCTCCATGGCAACCGGGTTGGTCGACCATCCCGTACCAGGAGCGACGCCGAAGAAACCGAACTCGGGGTTGATCGCGTAGAGCCGACCATCATCGCCGGGACGCATCCACACGATGTCGTCCCCGAGCGTCTCGACCTTCCAGCCCTCGAGCTTCGGACGCATCATGGCGAGGTTGGTCTTACCCGTTGCGGAGGGGAACGCGCCAGTTACCGTGTACTTCTTGCCTTCTGGGCTCGTCGCCTGGATGAGCAGCATGTGCTCGGCCATCCAACCTTCGTCGCGAGCCATGACTGAAGCGATACGCAGTGCGAAGCACTTCTTTCCGAGCAGCGCGTTGCCGCCGTAGCCCGAACCGTAGGAGATGATTTCGCGGTTTTCGGGGAAGTGGGTGATGTACTTGTCGTCGTTGCAGGGCCAGAGCACGTCCTCGCGCTCATTGCCTTCGGCATCAACGAGTGGGTAGCCGACCGAGTGCAGCGCGCGCACCCATTCGGTGTCGGGGTGAATGTACTTGAGCGCTTCGTTCCCGGACCGGGTCATCAACGCCATCGACAGCACGACGTACGGTGAATCGGTGATCTCGATGCCGTACTGGGTGATCTTGCCGCCAAGCGGACCCATCGCGAAGGGCACGACGTACATGGTACGACCGCGCATCGATCCCTCGAATAGCGGACGAAGGGTTTCGCGCATCTCTGCGGGCGCGCGCCAGTTATTGGTCGGGCCGGCGTCCTCTTCGCGCTCCGAACAAATAAAGGTGCGGCCCTCGACGCGGGCAACATCGGCGGCGTCAGAACGTGCGAGGAAGGAGTTCGGGCGAATCTCCGGGTTGAGGCGAATGAGGGTGCCTGCATCGACCATTTCTTCGGCGAGGCGGTTATATTCCTCTTCCGAACCATCACACCAGACCACGCGAGCGGGCTGCGTAAGCTCGGCAGTTTTCACCACCCAAGCGTTGACGTCGTCATTCGCGGACAACTTTGGAATGTCAGTGGCGTTCACGGGCGAGGGTGAGGTCATTGCACAGCTGCTTTCACGTTTTCGTTATGGATGGAGCTATCAACCCGGTAGTCGGAATTTGCGAGAAAATCCCGACCTCATGGAGTGTTCTAGTCCTCTCAGTATTCCATGAGCAAACAAAGGGTGTGTCATGTTCGCTGAATGTCACTACCGGTAAGCAGTGTCCGAGAGGCGGGATGTTGCGGATCGGTGAAAAGTCGCAAAGTCGGGGCCACCTCAACGACTTCGCCCTCGTGAACGACAGCGACGCGGTCAGAAATTTCCCCGATCACGTCCAAGTCATGGGAAATAAACACGCACGCGAGACCGCGGGTTAATCGAATTGTTGCGATGAGATCAAGAATTTGTCGGCGAACAGTGGCGTCGAGTGCCGAAACTGCCTCATCACAAATCAAGATCCGTGGCGTGCCCGCGAGTGCGCGCGCGATTGCAACGCGCTGACGCTCGCCACCGGAAAGCCCGATCGGTCGAGCGTTGAGATGCGCCTCGCCGAGGCCCACTTCGGCCAGTGACTCGAGGATGCGTCCCCTGAGTTTGCCGGAACTGCGCACTTTTCCGGCAGAAAGGGCGTCAGCGAGGATCGTGCTCACGCGCAGTCGCGGGTCGAACGTCGAGAGCGGGTCTTGTGCGACCATGCCCAGCTGTGCGCGGCGAGTGCGGCGCATCCGCTCCGGACCCGGCGACCAAGGCTCACCGGCAAGCGTGACACTGCCTTCGTTCGGCCTATCGAGTGCGAGCAGCAACCGTGCGAGCGTGGATTTTCCCGACCCGGAGGCCCCCACGACACCGAGCGTCTCACCCGCGCGCAGTTGCAGCCCGGCACCACGCAAGGCGGTAAAGACGCTGCCATCGGGTCTGCGATAGTGCTTCGCGAGTCCCTCCGCGGCCAAGACAATTTCGCCGTCAACGGGCGGGCTCTTCTTGGGCGGTTGGGGAAGTGCCCTGACCAGCGCGTCTGCCGCCGCCGAGGCGGGCTTAGTCAGGATGCGTTCGGTCGCCTCGGTCTCGACGATTTTGCCGTCCTCTATCACGGCCACCCGGTCGCACAGCATTCGCACGGAAGCGAGATCGTGCGATACAAACAGGATGCTCAAGCCCTCATTGGCGAGTTCGCGCAGCAGCGCCAGCAGCTCGCGTCGAGCGCTCGCATCGAGTGCGGTGGTGGGCTCGTCGGCGACAAGCAATTCCGGATCGCCCGCGAGGGCGATCGCAATGAGTGCGCGTTGCCGCTGGCCGCCGGAGAGCTGCCCCGCGCGCTGCTTGAGCCGTACCTCCGGTTCGGGAAGCCCGACGCGCTCGAGGAGCGCGAGCGCTCGCCGGTGTCGTTCGGCGGCGGATTCACGGTGGTGCAGCGTGATCGCATCGTCGAGTTCGGCGCCAATAGTGCGCGCCGGGTCGAGTGATACGAGCGCATCCTGCAGGACCAGCCCGATTCGGCCGCCGCGAACTCGACGCAATTGTCGCTCCGACAGGCTGAGCAACGACAGTTCGTTGAGCCGCATGGTGTTCGCGGTCACCGTTGCACCCGTACCCGCGAGTCCAATGAGCGATCGGGCGGTGAGCGATTTGCCGGAACCGGAGGAGCCAATCAGCCCGAGGCACTCGCCCGGAGCGATTTCGAGGTCCAGCCCACGGACCACTTCGGTGCCACCGAATCGGATGCGCAGATCGCGCAGTTCCAATAGCGGTGCAGTTGCCGAGGGCGCCTCGGACGGATGGTTTCGGGTTGGTGGCATGGTCACCGAGCCTCCCTGACTTCAGCGTTGTAGAGCCGACCGAGCACCGTACCGGTGACCGCGACGAGTGCGATTGCGGTTCCGGGGAACACCGACATCCACCAGCCGCCGGTGGCAAGGTAGGTTGCGCCAGCATTCAGCATGGCGCCCCATTCGGGGCTTGGCGGCGGATCTCCCAGACCGAGGTAACTGAGCGCCGATGCCCAGACCACGGCTTGACCGATGCCAAGGGTTGCAAGCGCGAACAGCGGTTGGAAAGCATTGGGGAGAATCGTCCGGGTGAGTCGAAACCAGCCACTTCGCCCCATCACTCGATCCGCCTCAACATAGGCCGATTCTTTGACCCGAAAAAACTGGGTGCGAAGCATCCGGGCGTATCCGGGTGCGGCGGACAGCCCGACGGCGATGGTGGTCGGGACGATTCCCGGTCCGGTCAGCGAGAGTAAGAGGAGTGCGAGCAGGATGCCCGGGAAGGCATAGAGCGTCTCGACAATCCGCGTCGAGATCCAATCGCCGACCGGCCCACCGAGTCCGGGGAGGGTTGCGAGCAGGATGCCAAAGACCAATCCGATCGCAGTTGCGGCGAGGCCGATGGTGAGCGACGCACCGGCCCCGTGCACCACGCGCGTATAGATATCGCGGCCCGACTCGTCGGTGCCGAAGGGGTGACTCAGGCTGGGAGCCTGGTACGCATTCTCATTCAAGATTGCGAAGGGATTGCCGGGAGCGAGCAACTGCGGGAAGAGTGCGGCGATGAGGAACCAGGCGGCGATCGCCAGGCAGACCGCGATGCCAATGCGGCGAAGCGTGCGGCTCATGCTTCGACCGCGATTCGCGGGGAGAGTGCTTGCTCAATAATGTCGGTCACGAGCGTGATGAGTACGTAGGCCGTGGCGACCACGATGAGGACCCCGATGACCATCGGGACATCGCGGGCGACCACCGCATCCACGAGTGAGCGGCCCAGGCCCGGTCGTGCGAAGAGTTGCTCGACTACCACTGCGCCAGAAATGAGCGAACCAAAGGCCCAGCCGGTGAGGCCGACTGCGGGCAGTGCCGCTCGCCTTAAGACATGCTTTGCGAACACTCCGTTCGGTGATTCGCCGCGGGCGCGCGCGGCGACAATGAAGGGTTTATCGAGTGCATCGATCGTGGAGTCTCGCATCACCTGGGCGAGGTAGCCGCCGAGGGGAATGGCGAGCGTGACCGCGGGCAGGATAAGCCCGACGAAGTCCGGACCGGACAGCGCCACCGGGAGGCCGAGGCCGGTGGCAAAAATGGTGATGAGCACGGCGCCGAGCCAAAAGTGGGGGAGCGCCGCGCCTACGATGCCGAAGAAATCGGTGACCATTCCAGCCACACGGCCTCCGCGAACCGAGAGCCACACGAGCCCCAGCGAGATGGCCCAGCCCAGCAGCAGCGCGGCACCGGCGAGTTGCAGCGTGCCCGGCAGGAGCACGCCGATGATGCTCGTCACGTCATCTTGGAGTCGATAGCTTGTGCCCAAATCTCCGGCGAGGAGCTGACCGAGGTAGTTGAAGTACTGCTCGTGGAGCGGCAAATCGAGCCCGAAATCCTCGCGGGCTTGCGCAACCGCATCCGCAGAGGCTTGCGAACCGGGGCCACCCAAAATTGCCTGCACCGGGTCGCCAGGAACCGCTCGCACGGCGAAGAAGGTGATTGTCGCAACCGCCCAAATCACGACGAGTGCGCCGAGGAGTCGCCACAGCGCGCGGCTGGCGATGCGAGTGGTTTTGGAAACCGGCATAGTCCTTCGGAATTGTCGAAGCGTGACGCCGTGGCGCTAACTAAACGTGGCGTTGGTAAACGTGGGCAGGTTGAGTGATGGGTCGAGGTGGAAACCCTGCAGTTCGGTTGTGTAGGCAAACTGCACCATCTGGTCGTAAAGCGGGATGATGTAGTACCCATCAATAATCATGGCCTGCGCCTGGTTGTACAGCTCAGTACGCTCCGCAATGTCGAAGGTCGTAATGGCCTCGTCCACGAGCGTGTCGAACTCCGGATCCTCCATACCCGTGTTGTTCGCGTGATAACCGGACGGCGCTGGAATATTGCCGTCGGAGTGATACACGATCCGCAGCACGTCGGCCGAGGACTTCGAGTACGGGGCAATAATCGCGTCAAACTGCCACTCTCGTGCCGCTTCGTGCCAAGAACTCCAGTCGAGCAATTCAATTTGGACGTCGAAGCCGAGCTCCCCGGCGCTCGCGGCCATCTGCTCCACAAGCGAAATTTCTGCCGGAATCGACTGGTTCGTCGAGAGCGGGAAGTTTACGGTGAGCAACTCCCCATCCTTCATCCGCACACCATCCTCATTGCGCTCGGTCCAGCCGGCCTCGTCAAGGAGCGCGTTCGCCGCATCCTGATCGAAGGCGAGCTGTTCGGGGAACGCAGCCATCTCCGGCAGCGAGGAAGAAAGCGGCGAATAGGAGCGGTCGAGCGTGCCGAAGAAGAGCGAGTCCACGGCCGAATCAAGATCGGTGGATCGCGCGAACGCCTCGCGCACGAGCGGGTCGTCGAAGGGAGCCTCGAGCGTATTGAGCTCTATACGCGCGGAAGTGCCGGGACGGGCACCCACAAGCGTCGCGGCATCCGCATCCTCTTCGAACTGCACGAGCGCATCCGGCTGCACCTGGTCGATCACATCGACCTGGCCCGACTGCAACGCTGCGGTGCGGGTGGCCGCATCTGGGATAAAGCGCCAATCAATCTGCTCGATGCGCTCGCCCTCGGCGGGAATTTCTTCGCCGGGCATGCTCGCGACATGGCTGTCATTGCGCACCAGCACCACGCGATCCTGCTTCGTCCAGGACTCCACCTGGAACGCTCCGGTGCCAATCGGCTGCTCACACTGTTCGAGCTCTGAACGCTCGAACCCGGCGGGCGACATGATCGCCGTCCACGTCTGCGCGAGGGATTCGAGCAGCACCGTATCGGGTCGCTCCATCCGGAACTCGACCGTGTACTCATCCACCGCGACAAACTCGGCAACATTTTCCAAAGCGCGAAGACCGGTCGAGGCCTTCGTCTCAGGGTCGCGGATGCGCTCCATATTCGCGACAACGGCATCGGCATTGAACGCGGTGCCGTCCGAGAACGTGATGCCTTCCTTGAGCTTGACGGTCCACACCGAGCCGTCCTCGTTCACCTCGCCCGACTCCGCGAGCCAGGGGACTACTTCGCCGTTCGCATCCCGTGCGAAAAGCGATTCGAGGAACTGGTGCCCGACCAGGGCTTGCGGCCAGTTGCCACCGACGATCGGGTCGAGACACGCGGGTTCCGATTCTCCGGATGCGTAGGTCAGTGTGGTCTTGGCTTCCGTGGGAGACGCGGTGCAGGCGGCAAGCGGCGCGATCAGCGCGATACCGGCGACCGCACCGATAAGACGGAGGGAGTGCGTGAGCATCCCGCAAGCCTAGCGTATTCTTGGACGGAGTCGAACAAGTGCTGCGAGCTGCGATATGGGAAGGTGAACCTCCGGGGGAAAACCCCCGGAGGCCGTCCGGCGAACTGCATCGATTTGCCTCGCTCACGAACGTAATTTGAAAGCATGAAAAACAAAGCACTCCAAATCGCAATCGCGATACCGCAGCTAGTGCTCTATGGCGTCCTCTGCATCCCCATGTTCATGCTGTTCGTGGGCGCCATCGCTTCCGGTATCGCGCTGCTATTCGCCTTCCTCGTGGGCGTCGTGGTGTTTGCTCTGCTCGGACTTGTCATGTACCTGCTTGCGCGCGTTGAAGAAGCGCGCGCCGGGTGGACATTCGATCTGGACATTCCCCATCACGCCTTCCGAACTTCGCCACGCACTGACGGGTGGAAGTTCTTCCACACGCTCGCACTCCAGTGGGCTGACTCGCGCACCTGGATCGGCATCCTGCACGGCGCGCTCGTGTCATTACTCGGTGCCATCACCCTGTTTGCGCTGCACTGGTTTGCAACCGGAATCGTCTGGCTCTTTGCGCCGCTCATGGGCGAGACCTATCTCATCAGCGAGTTCCTCATCGGCGAGGTGCCGAGCTGGGTAGCGTTGCTGCTCGGACTGGCCGCCATTGTCGTCGGGGGACTGGTCATGATTGGTCTTGCGGTCGCGCACCGTGCGCTGTCGAAGCAATTGCTCGTACCCAGCCGCGAGGCGGAACTTCGCCACGAAGCGCGAGCGCAATCGCAGTATCGTCAGCAGGCGCTGTCGGCCGCAGACATTGAACGTGCTCGCATCGAGCGCGACCTGCACGACGGCGTCCAGCCACGGCTCGTCTCCGTCGGCATGACCCTCGGTATGGCCAAGCGGAAGCTCGAAACTGACCCGCAACGCGCATCCGAACTCATCGACGAGGCACACGAATCAACCAAGGTCGCCGTGACCGAACTGCGCCAGTTGGTGCGTGGGTTCCAACCCGCGGTGCTGCAAGACCGCGGCCTCGACGCGGCGCTCTCCGCGCTCATCGGACGCAGCGCCGTGCCGGTCAATATCCAAGTCGATCTGCCGAACCGCTATACCGACCGTGCCGAAGCGACCATGTACTTCGCGGTTGCGGAAGCACTCACCAATGCCACCAAGCATGCGCAGGCGACCGCGGTCCAGGTACGCATCCACGAGGCAAACGGATACCTCATGGCGCGCATCGAAGACAACGGCCGAGGTGGCGCGCACCGCAGCCCGGGTGGCGGGATCGATGGCGTCATCAACCGCGTGACCGCAGCAGGCGGTACGTACCACTTCTCCAGCCCCGAGGGCGGACCGACCGTGATTGAGGTGACCGTGCCATGCGCATCGTGATCTGTGAAGACAACGCACTCCTGCGGGCAGGACTTGCTCGACTCCTCAGCGATGAAGGACATGAGATCGTCGCCTCGCTTCCCGACGCCGTTGAGTTGCAATCCAAGGTTGCCGAGACCTCTCCTGAGCTCGTCGTGCTTGACGTTCGACTGCCACCCACGTTTACCGATGAGGGCGTGCGCGCTGCCATGGCGCTGCGAGAGGAGTCGCCGGATCTCCCCATCCTCGTGCTCTCGCAGTACGTGGAAGAGCGCTACGCGACCGAACTCATTGCCCGTAGCAAGGGCGCGCTCGGCTACCTGCTGAAGGATCGCGTTGCCGATGTTGCGGAGTTCCTCGATTCCGTGGAGACCGTGGCCGAAGGCGGCACCGTCCTCGACCCTGAGGTGGTCGGGCAGCTGCTCGGGCGGCGCTCTCGCGACTCGCAATTGGATGCGCTGACTGAGCGGGAGCGCACCGTCCTCGGGCTCATGGCGGAAGGAAAATCCAACGCCGCAATCGCCGCTCAGCTCTATATTTCAGCGGGTTCCGTCGAGAAACACATTTCGCAAGTGTTCCAGAAGCTCGGTCTCGCTGCCGAAACCGGTGGAAACCGCAGGGTGCTCGCAGTACTCGCGTATCTCGGTGTCGGAAACGACGAATCAGGAGGCGCGCGATGAACGCGACCGAAGAGACCAAGAAGTCAGAACACATTGTCATCGACAACCCGCCCATTTTCGACGGCGCCGCTACCGCGACCGGCGGGAACCCACCAACCTTGAGCGATGCATCCGGTGATACCGGCGGCGAGCGGCCTCGGGAACACCGCCACAGCTGGGTGGCGATCCTCGTCACCATCCTGGGTGTGCTTGTACTGATCGGTGTCCTCGTATTTGGTGCCGTCACCGAGTTTTGGCGAGGGACGACTAAGTCCTTTACCGCTGATTACGAGGCCGCAGCCGCGGAGCAGCTCGTAATTGACCTCGATTATGGCGATCTCGAAATTGAGTTCAGCGAAGGCGCAACCGACGCGACCCTCAATGTCTCCGGTCATTGGCGTGATGGTACTTCGCCGGTGGAAATGTCGAACGCTGAAGACGGCACGCTGGTGATCGAGACCGTGGGCGAATGGAACTGGAATAGCCGGGGGCAAGAAATCATCGGCACCCTGACGCTCCCAGCCGACCTGCAGAATTCGATTGCATTGAACGCCGATGTCGGTGTGGGACGACTTGTGGTCAACGGTGAGCTCGGTGCCGTCGAAGCCGATGTCGACGTGGGGGAGCTCGTACTCAACGAACGTTTCGACACCGGAACATTCCACTCGAGTGTCGGCAGTGTGTCACTCATGTCGGGTGGTGGACAGGCTCACATGAGCACCAACACCGGTCGGATCAATGCTCGCGGCGAGTTCGACATTCTCACGATGGAAGTCGATATCGGTCAACTTGAGGCTGACGTTACGGTGCACGAACGAGCGGAGTTCATCGTCGAAACGGGTGACGGACAAGTGATGCTCAACGATCCGATGCCAGCAGAAACGATCATCGATACGAATATTGGCAGTGTGGATGCATCGTTTGCCGATGTCCCGATGCAGTTCGAGGCCTCTCGAGACGTGGCTGCCGACGCGGAAGATGCCGGATACACAACAAATGCCGGTGCTGATGCGCCGAAAGTTAGTATCCATAGCAATATCGGTGACGTCGAGTTCAGGCCACCGAACCGGTAGCCACTTACCGATCCGCTGACGACTTACCGACCCGCTGAGTACTTACCGAATGTGGACCCAGCGTAAGCAAGGCGACTTCAGGCCCCGGCGTGCGAAGATGATCCCTGATCATTCGCACGCCGGGGTCTTTGGCGTGCGGGACACGTTGGACAAGGGAACGAGATAATGACTGTGCGCGGCAAATCCGGTGCTGGACGCCCCGCAGCATCGAGTCACGAGGCCCTCGAAGAAGCTGCCTGTGAACTTGCACTCGAGCTGGGTTGGGACAGTGTTTCTGCAGACGATATCGCTCGTCGCGCTGGCGTGAGCCGCTCTTCCTTCTTTAACTACTTCGCTTCGAAGTCTGACGTGCTGTGGAGCAATGTTGACGTGGCCCTCGAGAGCGCGACCACCCTTCACGAATTCGTAGATCGGCTCGAAGAGTTAGGCCCGCCCACCGCTCTCACGTACGTCGAGACCATGGGTGCGGCAAGTGCCGCCGAGGAATCTGCGGTTACGCGTTCGAATCGTTTGGCCAAGCTGCTTGGGCAGGGGCGAGCCGCAGACGATGTGGTTGACGCCACAATTGATGCTTTGGCGGATGCCGGTTTGGCCGATGCGTGGTCAGTCGATGTGGCAGACGCTGGTCCCGTGGATGCGCGGTCCGTCGATGCCAGATTTGTTGCTGCGGAGGCGAATACTCGAGTAATCGGCGAGAAGCCAGTGCCAGCGGCCTCCATCCGACGTATTCAAGCGGCGGCGCTAGCATCCGGGACACTCGCTGCGATTCTCGAGTGGGCCGCCGCAGGGATCGGGCGCGCTCCGCTAAGCGTCTACCTCGACGTGGCGTTCGGCAGCGCGTGGTGAGTTGCCGTCATCGCAGCCGCCACTGCCGCCGACGCGGTTATCGCCGGAGTTAGCGTCCGCAGTCATGGCCGAAGTCGGTTTCCGTGGTCATGGGAGCGTTGGCCGCGGTAATCATGGGTGGTAGCGTTCATCATGGTTGAAGTGCGGCCCATGGTGAGCGCTAGCTGCAATGATTACCGCGCAGCGGCGGGGCACGTGCAATGATTGCGGCCGGTTCGCGACGACAGCGGCCGATCCGCGACGCTAGCTCGGCAATTGCATCGGGCGGACGACAATGGTCTCGACCTGAGCATTTGACGGTGCGCTAATCGCATGGCGTACCGCCGCGGCGATGTCCGCCGGATTTACGAATGTGTCAGGCTCGATGGGCTTTGAACCGCGTATCTTCCTACCCATGTCGGTGTCGACGAAGCCCGGATGCACGGAAGTCACGCGTACGCCGTGCTCGCGCTGTTCCTCGCGAAGGCAGTCCGCCATCGTCCGAAGCGCAAACTTCGTGCCGGAATACACCGAGCCATTGGCATACGAGAACGTGCCCGACCCAGAATTAAGCATCACGATGGTGCCCTTCGCCGCCTGCAATGCAGGAAGCAACCGAGCGGTGAGATCGGCAACAGCGAACACGTTCACCTCAAACGAGCGACGCCAATCCTCGCGCGTGTATGTGTCGAATCGCCGCTGGTCCTCGATCCCCGCGCAGTTGACCAGCACATCCAAGCTTGTGAGACCAGCTTGATCCACGGCCGCCGCGAGTTGCTGTTCATCGGCAAGGTCGGCCACGAATGGTTCTATTTCGGGGTGCTCACCGAGGAGGGACGTAAGGCTCTTTGCGGAGGTTGCTCCCGCGAGCACGCGATGTGTGGTCACGAGATCTTCGGCGATTGCGCGACCGATGCCGCGGGATGCGCCGGTAACGAGTGCGGTTGGTTTCAATGTTTCCTCCTATGCGTCGTCCTGCATGATCGCAATTGGCCCTGAACGCTCGCAGCCGTCGGGATCGACGCACCAACGCACCAACGCACCAACGCACCAACGCATCAACGCACCCGCGTGACTGTTCGCTCTGAGCCGGACGCGCATCCTGCCCAGGTGGTTACACGCCATCTCGAACGGCGGTAGCATTGGGGCATCGACTGTGATCCGTCATCAGCGGGGAGTCTTCGGAAGAACGGTACGCGAAAGCGCACCCAGTAGAACCGAACGGGTCCGCCCGTCATAGCGAACAATGAGTGGTGATCCTAGCGGGTTTCAATTGGGGTGGTACCGCGCGAAAGCGTCCCTGAACTAGTCAGCAAGCCGCAAATCTCCAGGAGACCACCACATGTCCTATCCGAAGTCTGCCTTCGGCCCCGGGGCCGAGTCTGTTCCGGCCAGCCCCTCGTTCCCGAACCTCGAGTCGCAGGTGCTCGAGTTTTGGCGACAGGACAACACCTTCCAGGAGTCCATCGACCAGCGCGAAGGCGCGGAGGAATGGGTCTTCTACGACGGCCCACCGTTCGCAAACGGTTTGCCGCACTACGGCCACCTTCTCACCGGCTACGCGAAGGATGTGTTCCCTCGCTACAACACGATGCGCGGCAAGCAGGTCAACCGCGTCTTCGGATGGGACACCCACGGTCTTCCGGCCGAGCTCGAGGCAATGAAGCAGCTCGGGATCTCCACCAAAGAAGAGATCGAAGAGATGGGCATCGGCAACTTCAACGCCGCAGCCAAGGACTCGGTGCTCCGCTACACGAAGGAATGGCGCGAGTACGTTGAGCGCCAGGGGCGCTGGGTTGACTTCGAAAACGGCTACCGGACGCTCGACATTAACTACATGGAGTCGGTGATCTGGGCGTTCAAGAACCTCTACGATCAGGGCCTCGCCTACGAGGGCTTCCGCGTCCTGCCGTACTGCTGGAACGATGAAACGCCGCTGTCGAACCACGAGCTGCGCATGGACGATGACGTCTACCAGATGCGTCAGGACAACACCGTCACGGTCACCTTCCCCCTCGTCGGAGAGAAGGCGGATGCGCTGGGTCTCACCGACGTGCGCGCGCTCGCGTGGACGACCACGCCGTGGACGCTGCCGACGAACCTTGCGCTCGCGGTCGGACCGGAGGTGACCTACTCCGTCATCCCCGCGGGACCACTCGGGGCCGCAGACGGACAGGGCGCGGCAAACTACCTCCTCGCATCCGATCGCATCGCCGGCTACGTCAAGGAACTCGGTTACCCGGGCCTCGAGGATGCCCAGGCTGCGGTGAAACGGACCCTGACCGGCGCCGAGCTCGAGGGCGTTCGATACGTCGCGCTCTGGGATTTCTACGCCGACACCGACGCCTACGGCACCGAGAACGCCTGGCAGATCCTGGTGGCGGATTACGTCACCACGAGTGACGGTACCGGTATCGTCCACCAGGCACCGGCCTACGGTGAAGAAGACAAGAACTCCTGTGACGCGGCCGGTATTCCGACGATTCTTTCGGTGGATGCCGGGGGTCGCTTCCTCGACACCATTTCGCCGGTTGCGGGGGAGCAGATCTTTGACGCGAACCGGACGCTCGTACAGGAACTGAAAAATGGCGGCCGCCTCCTGCAGCAGAAGTCATATGAGCACTCCTACCCGCACTGCTGGCGCTGCAAGCAGCCGCTCATGTACAAGGCAGTGTCGAGCTGGTTCGTGAAAGTCACCGACTATCGCGAGGAAATGATCGAGCACAACGAGCAGATCGAGTGGGTGCCCGAGAACGTCAAGTACGGCCAGTTCGGCAAGTGGCTCGAGGGCGCGCGCGACTGGTCAATCTCGCGCAACCGGTATTGGGGCAGCCCCATCCCCGTGTGGAAGAGTGACGACCCCAACTACCCGCGTGTGGATGTTTACGGTTCGCTCGACGAACTCGAGCGCGATTTCGGTGTGCGGCCAACGGATCTCCACCGCCCCGCGATCGATGAACTCACCCGCCCGAACCCCGACGATCCAACCGGCAAATCGACGATGCGCCGGATCGAGGATGTGCTCGACGTCTGGTTTGACTCCGGTTCGATGCCGTTCGCGCAGGTGCACTATCCGTTTGAAAACCGCGACTGGTTCGACTCGCACTCACCCGCGGACTTTATCGTCGAATACATCGGCCAGACCCGCGGCTGGTTCTACGTGATGCACGCCCTGTCGACGCCGCTGTTCCACCGCCCCGCGTACAAGCGCGTCGTCTCGCACGGCATCGTGCTCGGCTCGGACGGCCGCAAGATGTCGAAGTCGTTGCAGAACTATCCCGACGTCAACGAGGTCTTCGACCGTGACGGTTCGGATGCGATGCGCTGGTTCTTGCTTTCGAGCTCGGTACTGCGAGGTGGCAACCTTGTCGTCACCGAAGAGGGCATTCGCGAGTCCACGCGTCAGTTCCTGCTGCCGCTGTGGTCGACCTACTACTTCTTTACGACCTACGCGATCAGCGCGAACGGTCCCGGCAACGACGGCTACACCGCTCAGTTCCGGACCGACTCCACGCACCTGCTTGACCGATACATCCTGGCGAAACTGCGGGAGACCGTCGAGGCCGTGACGAATGACCTCGATTCGCTGGACGCATCCAACGCGACCGCGCGCCTGCGCGACTTCGCCGATGTGCTCACGAACTGGTATGTGCGCCGCTCGCGCGATCGCTTCTGGGTTGGCACCACGGATGCGACGGGCCAAGCTTCGATCGAGGGACGCGAAGCCTTCGACACCCTCTACACCGTGCTCGAAACCCTTTGCCGACTTGCAGCGCCGCTCGCGCCGTTCACGACCGAAACAGTGTGGCGCGGACTGACCGGTGCGCGTTCGGTGCACTTAGCCGATTACCCCGCCACCGCGGACTACCCGGCTGATGAACAGCTCGTACGGTCGATGGATGCGGTGCGCGAGATCGTTTCGGCAGGTCAGGGCCTTCGGAAGCAGCACCACTTGCGCGTGCGCTTGCCGCTGGGGAACCTCACGGTACTCACCACCGATGCGGCAGCCCTCGAACCGTTCGCGTCGATCATCGCGGATGAACTCAACGTTCGTGAGGTATCGATCGCCGAGCGGACCGAAGAAGCAGCATCCGAATATGGTGTCTCGCGCGTCCTGCGAGTGAACGCACGTGCTGCCGGTCCGCGCCTCGGTAAGCAGGTCCAGCAGGTCATTAAGGCTGCGAAGAGTGGTGACTGGCAAGAAGAGGACAGCAAGGTCGTTGCTGGCGGAATCGCATTGGAACCGAGTGAGTACGAGCTTGACCTCAAGATTCGTGAAGAGCAGGGCACGGATGTGCTGGGTTTGCTGCCCGGCGGCGGCATCCTCGTGCTAAACACGGAGATCACCCCTGAGCTCGCTGCGGAGGGTGCGGCACGCGACGTGATCCGCGCCGTTCAGGATGCGCGTAAGGCGGCGCAGCTCGACGTGAGCGACCGCATCCACCTCGAACTTGCCACCGATGACGCAAGCCTCGCAGCGCTGCAGTCGCAAGCCGAACTCATTGCAGGGGAGACCCTGGCGATGAAAATTGCGATCGCGGGCGGTATCGCACCGGAGGCGGAACGCTCCACGATCCCGCACAGCTACGGCGCGCTCGACATCAAACTCGAAAGGGTTCAGCTATGAGCAATGAACGTGACGAAGAGTTTAATCCCGATGAGGAACTCACCGCCGAATACCTGATCAAGATGTTCGGTGGGGCACCATTTGACGACGGGCTTGAAGAGGGTGAGGACGTTGACGCGGAGGGACTGAGCGAGCGCGAACGCGAAGCTCGCGAACGGCTCGAGAACACCGATTGGCGTGCGGAAGCGGATCTCGTTTACGAAGAGTTGATGACGCGCGTCGGAGAAGCGCAGCCGGAACCGCGCCTCGCACCGACCCGAAGGGCCTGCGAACTGCTCGGCGATATTCATGAGGCGTGGCCGATGATCCACATCACCGGCACGAACGGAAAGTCCTCCACCGCACGGATCACCGAATCGCTGCTGCGTGCGCACGGACTGCGCACCGGCTTACTCACGAGCCCGCACCTCATCCGTCTCAATGAGCGCATCGGAATCGACGGCAAACCGGTCACCGATGAGCGTCTGGTCGCGAATTGGCGCGATATTGAGCCATTCCTCACGATTGTGGATGCGGAACTCGAGAAAGAAGGCGAGCCCCGTCTGACCTTTTTTGAGGCATTGACGGTGCTTGCTTTCGCGTGTTTCACGGATGCACCAATCGATGTCGCCGTGGTCGAGGTCGGGATGGGTGGAGAATGGGATTCCACCAACGTCGCCGACGGTGCCGTGTCGGTATTCACACCGATTTCGCTGGACCACCAGGACCGACTCGGTAGCACGGTCGCGGAGATTGCCACGACGAAGGCTGGCATTATCAAGCCCAGCGCCGCGGTGGTGTCGGCGGCTCAAACGCCCGAGGTGATGGACCAGCTTCGTCGTGCGACCCTCTTGCAGGAAGCAACGCTGTACGCGGAGCCGGAGAAATTTGCGGTCACCGCAGATCGACTCGCGGTCGGCGGCCGACTCGTTTCGGTTCGCGGCCTTGCCGGGCAATACGATGACCTGCCGGTGTCACTTGCCGGCGAGTATCAAGCGCACAATGCCGCGCTCGCGATTGCGGCGGTAGAGGCGTTCTTTGGTGGTGAGCGAGAACTCGAATATGACACGGTCGCAAACGGCACCGCCACCGCAGTTTCTCCTGGTCGACTCGATCTCATCGGCACCGACCCCACGGTCATTATTGACGCGGCACACAATCCCCACGGCGCCGCGCATCTCGCGCAGGCCGTAGGCGAAACGTACAACTTTGACGAGCTCATTCTCGTAATCGGTGTGCTTGAAGGCAAGCCCGTGGAGGGCATCATCCGCCCGCTCGCGAACGTGGCATCGCGCATCCTGGTGACCGAATCTGATTCATCCCGAGCCATTCCCGCCTGGGAACTCGGCGAGATGATTCGCGAAGCGATCGGAGAGGATGCGGCGATCGAGAAACGCATCGAAGTCTTCGAACGCGCGCAGGATGCGTTTGATGTGGCTCGAAGAGAAGCTACTGATGCGGCGGTGGTCGCTGATCGTGAGGATCGCCCCTATTCCGTGGGTGTGCTCATTACCGGGTCGGTCACGCTGATCGGCGACGCAGCGGCAATAGCGCTTGAGGATGAGTGGCGGCCGCCGCGGGAATCGCCGGAAGAAGAACTCGTGGAGCGCGAAATGCTCGAGGGTGATGTGGATCCGGAGGCTGACGAAGAGTGAGTGCTCGCCGGTATCGCACCATGATTGAGCAGTTGGGCTCAATCCTGATTGCGTTTGAACTCGCTATGGTCATGTTGACCGGTATGGCGCTGTTTGGTCTCAAAGCAGTAAGCCCCGCCATCGCGTTCGGCGGGATGGGCGTGTTCCTCGTGCTCTTCGTACTGGGGGTGTTTTTCCTCCGGAAGCCGTGGGGCGCGTGGTACGTGCTCGGGCTGCAGATTGCGCTCACGCTCGTGGGATTCGTGCACCCCGCGGTGTTCTTTGTCGGCGGCCTGTTCCTCGCGGTGTGGATCTACTGCATGTATCAGGGGCTCAGAATTGACGCCGAGCGTGCTGTCATCATCGCCGAATATGAGCGTGAGCAGGCGGCACAGAGCGGTCGCGAATCAACCACCGAGTAACGTGGTAACCAACCAATTACGAAGGAGCCCCGAAGCATGACCTCGCACACTGAGCAAACCCTCGTTCTGATTAAGCCAGACGGTGTCCGTCGCAATCTCATCGGCGAGGTACTCGCGCGCATTGAGCGCAAGGGATACGTCATCACCGCGCTCAAACTCGAGAGCGTTGATCGAGCAGTGCTCGAACAACACTATGCCGAGCACGAGGGCAAACCGTTCTATGAGCCACTTGTGAAGTTCATGCTCTCGGGCCCGGTATTGGCTGCGTGCGTTGAGGGCAATGGCGTCATCGAAGGATTCCGTTCGCTTGCAGGTTCGACAAACCCCACGACCGCCGCCCCCGGCACCATCCGTGGCGACCTCGGTCGCGATTGGGGCGCCGAGGTCATGGAGAACATCGTGCACGGGTCGGATTCAGCTGAGTCCGCCGAGCGCGAGCTTGGGATCTGGTTCGGGTAGCGTCACCGCGAGCAACTAATTGACGGCGTGGGGCGGCACCTCTAGTGTCGCGTAATCATGGTTGGTAGCGTTCATCATGGTTGGAGTACGGGCCATGATGAGCGCTAGTTGCAATGATTGCGGCCGTCCCGCGGCGTTGGCTGCCAAGCTTGCGTCTGCCTCGCGAATATGACGGCTGTTCCGCGAGGCGAACGGATGAATGCCGGGGTGAACGGCTACTCCGGAACGCTAACGGCTAATCTGCGGCGTTAGCGCTCGTAGTCATGGTTGATAGCGTTCATCATGGTTGGAGTACGGGCCATGATGAGCGCTAGCTGCAATGATTGCGGCCCGCGCGCCATGTTCGCGGTGATGGCCATCGACTATTACATTGCGCGCCGCGGGGTGTATGACCGCGATATCTTGCGCCACAGCGGCGGCAAATACTGGTTCACCGGCGGCTGGAACTTTGGTGCCCTCCTGACCTGGGTTATCGGCGGTGCAACCTACTGGCTCTTGGCATTCGTGTGGCCCGTACCGATCGGGGCAGCACTGCCCACCGTCGTCGTGTCGGCGCTCGTGTACTGGATATCAATTAAGGTGATGAACATTAGCGTCGAGCCCGGAACGAAATCGCTCCACCTCGCGGACGGCAGACCAAGTGCCGAATAGTGGTGCCCGCTGAATCCACCGAAACGAGGTCCAGACCATGACGCTGGTTGATCTATCTCAACCGATCGAAAGTGGAATGACTGTCTTCCCAGGGGACCCTCTCGCCGAGGTGCTACCCGCGACTACGATCGCCATGGATGGGTTCGCGGTGCGTGAGATCCACGGCGGCACCCACATGGGTACACATGTGGATGCGCCATCGCACATCGTGGCAGGCGGGCGCACGATTCCGGAGATTGCGCTCGAAGAACTTACGGGCCGGGCGATCGTGGTGGCCGTACCTTCCCTCGAACCGGATGCGGTGATTGGCGAATCGCTCGTGTCGCAACAATTGCCCAATGGTCTTGACGGAGCGCGGATTGTGTTGTTGGCGACCGGCTGGGACCGATACTGGGGCACCCCCGCGTACCTATCGCATCCACGCCTCGACATAGCGGCCTGCGAACTGCTGATTGATATGGGCATGCACGTGCTCGGCGTCGATATGCTCAACCCCGATTCGACCCTGAAGGTGGTTAAGCGTGGCCTTCCCGTGCATGACCGAGTTCTGGGAAGCGATCGACTCATTATCGAGAATTTGCGGGGCCTGACCGCGCTGCCACGATTCGTCCAGTTCTGGGGATTTCCGCTACTCATCGCGGACGGCGATGGTGCGCCAATGCGTGCCGTGGCCGACATCGCGCAAGGATAAGACTCGCCCAAATCCGCCGCGCGCGAGCTTGGTAATCTGGTTCTCGTAACCGCCGCCAACACCATCGAGGTGTTCCGTGCCCACCAGCACGTCTACCGCGAAACCTAAGTGGAGTGGCCTGATAATCCGGGCCGCCCTACCGGTGCTGGTGCTGTCAGCGGGCCTCCTTAGTCTGAGTCTTCTGCTACGGAATGAACCGGCGCAAGCTCTCCCCACGCTTGGTTGGCGCACGCTCGGCGGGATACTCGTATCAGCGGCGGTCATCGCAACGCTGGTGCTAATGAACGGTCGAGGCGCACAGCGACGAATCGTCATGCCGGGACGCACCCGCGACGCGCTCGGCACAATGCTCCTCGGGATTCTCTTGTGGCTGCTACCCGCCGTAGTGATGCTCGCCATCCCTGCATTCGGCGGACCGATTACAATCCCGGCTCAACCAACTGATGCGGCACTGATCTGGCTGCTTCTGCTCACCGCAGTATTCTTCGGCGAAGCACTGCCCGAAGAACTCGTCTTTCGCGGACATGTTCAGACGGTGTTGCTCGAAAAGCTTGGCCAGTGGCCGGCCATCATCATTCAGGCCCTTGTATTCGCGCTATTCGGGATGGCGCTCGGAGGTTGGCGCGGCTGGCTCGACCTCTCACTATTGCTCACCATGGGTTTGGTCTTCGGTTATTTGAGGATGCGCTTCAAATCAATCTGGTTTGGCATCGGATTCCACACGGCGTTCCAGTTTGGTGCGCAGGCCATTTTGACGCACGGATTGCTTGAAACTGCCGCCTCGCCGCAGCTGGTGCAGGTCGCAATTGGTGCGGTGCCGTTTACGGTTGCGGTCATGGCTGGCGTATGGCGCAAGTCGGCGTGAGCGCCTAATTTCTGGAGGGGAACTCGCCGAAGACAGCGCGGCTCGTCGGGGCTCCCAACTCTCCGTTCGCCAAATTCTTGCCGCCGAATCCTGGACACCGTGCGATACTGTACGAGTGCGCGAAAGCGCATGAAGACTTTTCGGAGCCTCGCTACGGCGAAGGCCCAGGACAGCCGCACCGTGCGGCGACGTCGTAACAACGACGCGAAGGATTTCCCGCGAGCAAGATCGCCGCGGACAGATTAATAACCAGCCAGGACCGCATTGCGACTGGTTGGGACAGGAGCACCCACGTGACGGTGGAAAACGAACAACCAGACAACCCCGAAACAGAAAATTCAGCAGTCGAGCCGGACCAGGCGCAACACTCTGCGGAGCAGCAGTACACCGAGAATCAAGCGTCTGAGAAGCGGGCTACCGAGGCACAGACTACTGAGCAGCAGCCTGTCGACGGACCGACAGCCGACGAGCAGCCAGCCCCAACCGAGGACCAAACCGTCGCGGAACCGGTCGCTGAAGTCCAGGTCGCTGAGACGCAAGCAACCGAGGAGAAGGCCGCCGAGGATGCCCAAGACGAGGAACCCGGGCGCGACGCACCCAAGCGCGACCCACGCATCCCGGAAGTAATTACGACGCGGACGCTATTCTTCCTCGCGCCGGACCTGCCGCCGCCAAGCGAGCGACAGCCAGCGCGCCGTCGTCGAGATGACGACGGCAATCGCGGTCGTGATGACCGCGATCAGCGTGATGACCACGATGATCAGGACGACCACGATGATGACTCGGGTCGTCGTCCTACTGGTCGCGGTCGCAGTCGTTCACGCCGCGGCAATCGCAGTCAGGATCGTCGTGACAACCAACGACACTCTCGTGACAGCAATCGTCAACACGATGACCGTGACTCCGATTCGCGTGACGATGACGGCCGCGAAGAAGTTCGCGAGCAGATCACCGAGCCGCAGAAGATTCAGGGCTCAACGCGACTGGCCGCGAAACGCGCCCGTCGCCGCGAGGGACGTGAAACGGGCCGACGTCGCGTCGTCGTCACCGAAAGCGAATTCCAAGCACGTCGCGAGTCGGTGGACCGCAAGATGCTTGTGCGTTCGAAGAACAATCGCGTGCAGATCGGGGTGCTCGAAGACAACATTCTCGTCGAGCACTATGTCGCGCGAAATGAAGACGTATCGCTTATCGGCAATGTCTATGTCGGGCGCGTCCAGAACGTCCTGCCCAGCATGGAGGCGGCATTCATCGATATTGGCGGTGCCCGCAACGCCGTGCTCTACTCGGGTGAAGTTGACTGGTCTGCCGCCGAGCTTGGCGCGAATCAACCCCGCAAGATCGAGAACGCACTGAAATCCGGTGACAAGGTGCTCGTGCAAGTCACGAAGGACCCGGTCGGGCACAAGGGTGCACGACTCACCAGCCAGGTGTCATTGCCCGGTCGCTACCTCGTTTATGTCCCCGGTAACACGATGAACGGCATCAGCCGCAAGCTGCCGGATACCGAACGGAACCGCCTCAAGAAGATCCTTAAAGAGGTGCTTCCCGAAGGCGTGGGTGTCATTGTTCGCACGGCAGCTGAGGGTGCGACCCAGGAACAGCTGCAGCGCGACGTTGAACGACTCACCAAACAGTGGGATGACATTCAGCGCAAGGCGAAGAACTCGGCCAAGGCGCCGCAGACGCTGCACTCCGAGTCGGACATGCTGATTAAGATCGTCCGTGATGTCTTCAATGAGGACTTTGATCAGTTGATCGTGCACGGCCAATCGGAACTCGACACGATTAAGTCCTATCTCGGTCAGATTGCGCCAGATCTCGTCGACCGCGTGGAGCGCTTCCAGGGCGACGATATCTTCAGTGAATATCGCGTCAACGACATGATTGACAAAGCCCTCGCCCGCAAGGTGTGGCTGCCCTCTGGCGGCTCGCTCGTGATCGACCGCACCGAAGCCATGACGGTGATTGACGTGAACACTGGCAAATTTGTGGGTACCGGCGGCAATCTCGAAGAGACGGTCACCAAAAACAACCTCGAAGCGGCCGAAGAAATCGTCCGTCAGCTTCGCTTGCGCGATATCGGCGGCATCATTGTGATCGACTTCATCGACATGGTCCTCGAATCGAACCGTGATCTCGTGCAGCGGCGACTGGTTGAGGGGCTTTCTCGCGACCGCACCAAGCACCAGGTCGCGGAAGTCACGAGCCTCGGGCTCGTGCAGATGACCCGTAAGAAGATCGGACTTGGGCTGCTGGAGACGTTCTCCGAAAGCTGTACCCACTGTGATGGTCGTGGTGTGGTGATCTCCGGCGAACCGGTGAGTCATACTCACTCGAGTAACCAGTCGCAGAACGGCGGTCGTAAGAATGGCCGTGGCTCGCGTTCGCGAGGCAAAGGTTCGCAAGGTCACCAGCAGCAAGACTCGAAGCAGCACAGTGAGTCGGAGCAGCACCATAACGGTTCTTCGACGCACGAAATCACCGAGGATGCGCGGAATGCGCTCACGAAGATCGCGGCTTCCACAATCGCAAGCAGCAGCGACTCCAATTCTGCCGATGCGGAGAAGCGTGTAGAGAAGGCTGTTGAGGCCGCGACGAAGGAAATCGTCAAGGTCGTCAAGCAGATCGAGGTCTCCTCGAGTTCCGATTCAACGGATGCTTCGGGTCACGGTTCGCAGTCCAGCAGGCGCTCCGGGCGTGGCTCGAACCGTCGTGGCTCGGAGAATCGTGATTCGCAGCGTCGCGGTGGCGGTCGCGATCGCTCCACTGATGACAGCAACATTGCCACGGATGCGTCGGCGAACGATTCGGGACAGCAGGACCAGGTCGTGCAGGGATCGGCCTCGCAGTCTTCGAAATCGCGGCCGGCGCAGGACTCGGGCACGCAGAGCGGCCATGCAGCGGCGGCCAAGTCGAGTGGCGCCGAACAGCGGGATTCCGGCGCCGCGAGTTCGCACGAAAACGGCGCTCAGGACAGCAGTTCGAGCCGCGGTACGTCACGACGATCACGACGCAACCGTCGGGTTCGTACGGAAGCACCGCAGACGCCTGGTTTGAGTCCCGAGAGTCAGGATGCGCCGAAGGGTGAGGATGCAGGGGAGTCTCAAGTCGACAAGAACGACAACCTGATCACGATTGAGCTGCCCGAACCCGTGGCGCAAGAGCCGCAGGCGCCGCAGGATCCAAAACAGGTTGAACAGGCACTCAATACTCTCGATGCCGCATTGGATTCACTTGCGGGACTCGACGCGAGCCAGGACAATGAGTCCGAAGTAGAGCCAACGGCAGACCCTGTGCAAACGGCAGAGCCTGCTGAAAACAAAAAACCTGCGACAGCATCCACCTCGCCAAGCACCGAAACCACGGCAGACTCAACGCAGTCCGGCAGCGGTACGGGGCGTAAGCGTGGGGGACGCCGTCGCATCACAACCGGGCCGATTACAACCGGCTCGGAGGACGAATCCTAGAGTCTGTGGGAGCGCTTGACGTGTCCCCATTTACTCAAGTAGGATAAGTCGCTGTTGCACGTTACTCATTGCATGCGGCATCTGACGCGTGCTGAGTGTGAATGTGTGTTTGTTCTCTCCGGTGAAACGCCGGATCAATCCGCTCGGGGCACCCGCCCAGAGCACAGAGAAAAAGGTAGCTGAAGTGGTATTCGCAGTTGTGCGCGCCGGTGGCCGGCAAGAAAAGGTCGAGGTCGGCTCGGTTGTCACGATGAACCGAGTCGTCGCAGACGACAACGGCAACGTCAGCCTTCCCGCCGTGCTTCTCGTTGATGGTGACAAGATCACCAGCGACGCAGACAAGCTCGCGAAGGTGACCGTGACGGCCGAGGTCGTTGAAGATCTCCGCGGCCCCAAGATCCGCATCCAGAAGTACAAGAACAAGACCGGTTACAAGAAGCGCCAGGGCCACCGCCAGGAGCTTACAACCGTCAAGATCACCGACATCAAGTAGTCCGAGGAGCGATTTAGGATGGCAACTAAGAAGGGCGCGAGCTCTACCAAGAACGGTCGTGACTCGAACGCGCAGCGCCTCGGCGTAAAGCGCTTCGCTGGTCAGGACGTCAATGCAGGCGAGATTCTCGTGCGTCAGCGCGGAACCCGCTTCCACCCGGGCGCCAACGTTGGCCGCGGCGGCGACGACACCCTCTTCGCACTCGCCGGTGGCACCGTCGAGTTCGGCAGCAAGGGTCGCCGCAAGGTCGTCAACATCGTTACCGGCGAATAATCGCACGTAACGAGGCGACTTAGGGCTGGTATCAAGCCAGCACACATAAGTTCTGAAGAGGGGCGGAGTTACTCCGCCCCTCTTCGCGTATTACCGAGCAATTGGAGAATCGATGACCACGTTTGTTGACGAGGTAAAGCTGTATTTGCGTGCCGGAGACGGCGGCAACGGCTGCATGTCGATTCGCCGCGAAAAATTCAAGCCACTGGCGGGACCGGATGGGGGCAACGGCGGCGACGGGGGAGACATCACCCTGGTTGCCGATCCGGACGTCACCACGCTGCTGAGCTATCACCACTCACCGCACCGGCGTAGTGAATCCGGCGATTTCGGTACCGGTGACTATCGTCACGGCGCCAAAGCAGAGGACCTCGAGTTACCCGTGCCCGTGGGGACGGTCGTGCGATCTACTGATGGCACAGTCTTGGCCGACTTGAGCGAGCCGGGGATGCGCCTGCTCGTTGCCGAGGGTGGCCACGGTGGTCTTGGGAACAATGCACTCGCAAACAGCCGGCGCAAGGCTCCAGGGTTCGCGCTTCTCGGTACGCCCGGCGAAGAACTCGAGATTGTGCTCGAGCTCAAGACAGTCGCCGATGTGGCGCTCGTGGGGTACCCCTCCGCTGGTAAGTCGTCACTGATTGCCGCGATGAGTGCGGCCCGTCCCAAGATTGCCGACTACCCGTTCACGACCCTGCACCCGAATCTCGGTGTGGTGGACTCGGGCAACACGCGCTTCACGATCGCTGATGTGCCGGGCCTCATCGAAGGCGCAAGTGAGGGGAAGGGCCTCGGCCTCGAGTTCCTTCGACACGTGGAGCGGTGCTCGGTGCTCGTACACGTCCTTGATACTGCGACGCTGGAACCGGGCCGCGACCCGATCAGTGACTTGGACATCATCCTGGCTGAACTCGACAACTATGAGGTGCCCGAGGGACAGGTGCCGCTCAAAGAACGGCCCTCGCTCGTGGTGCTGAACAAGGTCGATATCCCGGATGGGCGTGAGCTTGCTGACTTTGTGAAGGCAGACCTTGAAGCGCGCGGTTTTCGGGTGTTCTACGTTTCGGCGGTGGCTCACGAGGGCCTGCGTGAACTTGGCTTCGCGCTCGGAGAAATTATTGAGCAGGCGCGTTCCGAGCGAATCGCGGAAGAGGCTGCACAGCCTCGCATTGTGGTTCGTCCGCGCCCGGCCCGTCAGGAAGCCTTTGAAATCAAGGTTGAGGGCGGCACCTGGGGCAATGTCTACCGCATCCTCGGCAAGAAACCCGAGATGTGGGTCCAGCAGTGCGACTTCCAGAATGATGAAGCGGTCGGCTATCTCTCTGACCGACTCGCAAAACTCGGTATTGAGGATGCGCTCGTCAAGGCGGGTGCCCAAGCTGGCTCCACGGTCGTGATTGGTCCCGGCGACGGCATCGTGTTCGATTGGGAACCGACGCTGTCTTCGGCGGCCGAAGTGATGACCGCGCACGGCACCGACCCGCGACTTGAAGAGTCAAACCGTGCGACCCGCAAGGAACGTAAGGCCGCGTACCACGACTGGATGGATGCAAAGGCTGCCGCGCGTGCGGAGCTTGAGGCTGAGCGTGAAGCGGGGCTCTGGACGGACAACGCCGCTGAAAAGAACGGCTAGGATGGTTGTTATGTTCGAGCTTCCGATCGTTATTCAGGCCGTCGAGGAAATGATTGTCGTTCCCGGGCCAATGCTTTTCCCACCCATTGTGTTCGGCATCATCATGTTTGTATTCCTGATGGCAGTGGCACTCATCACGTTCTCGTTCCGCAATATGTCGGCACGTCACGATGAGAAGCCACGTATTTACAAACACGACCCCGTGGGGCACCCCGGTCAGCCGATCATCGATTCGGGACACAACGACGCCCACTAAGGCGCCGTTTCGTAACCGCACCTCGTGACGCCAACACAATCTGGCCATAACGACTCTGTTCGTCGCCGGCGTCGGATCGGGATTATGGGTGGGACCTTTGACCCCATCCACAACGGACACCTCGTCGCAGCGAGTGAAGTCGCACAGCACTTCAGCCTCGACGAGGTGTACTTCGTTCCAACAGGTAATCCGTACATGAAGTCGGGTGTGACAGATGCCGAACATCGGTACCTCATGACGGTGATCGCAACCGCATCCAACCCTCGATTCAAGACCAGTCGGGTCGATATCGACCGCAAGGGCCCCACCTACACGATCGACACACTTCGCGACATCAATGCGATCGCGCCGAATGCGGATCTATTCTTTATTACCGGTGCGGATGCGGTGACGCAGATTCTCGAGTGGAAAGAATCGGAAGAGATGTTCCGATACGCCCACTTCGTGGCTGTTTCGCGGCCCGGGCACGAGATCAACCTGGAAGGGTTGCCTGCCGAGCACGTCTCGACGCTCGAGATACCCGCGCTGGCAATCTCGTCAACGGACTGTCGCGCGCGCGTGCGGAAGGGCTACCAGGTCTGGTATCTCACCACTGACGGTGTCCAGCAGTACATTGCGAAGAACCAGCTCTACCGCCAACCCGAAACGAACGAATAGGCTCCCCGAGCATCCACCGCTTCACCTCACTTCAACTAGGAGAATCCACTTTATGACGGCAAGCGAGAGTGCCCTCGAACTCACCCAACTTGCGGCTAAGGCGGCCGACGAACGATCCGCCTTCGACCTCGTAGCATTGGATGTGAGCGCGAATCTGCCCTTCGCCGACGTATTCCTGCTCGCCTCGGGCCGTAATGAACGAATGGTGCTCTCGATTGCGGAGGAGATCGAGGACCAGCTTCGTGAGTCGCACGGGCTCAAAGCGGTGCGCCGCGAAGGCACGGACACGGGCCGCTGGGTGCTGATCGACTTCGGCGACCTTGTCGTGCACGTCTTCCACGAAGAAGACCGCATCTATTACGGTCTCGAACGCATTTGGGCGGATGCGCCGGTTGTTGAGCTTTCGTTGCCTGACGCGCCGGTTGACAACTAACCCGAACCGAGGGGGCAAGGCTCCGGCCGGATAATTGCTCCCTGGTGCGTGAAAGCCGTCGCTTAGTTCTGTGAGGGAGCGAACGCGGGCGCGAAGACCTTGCCCGGGTTTAAGAGATTCGCTGGGTCAAAGACCGCTTTAATCTGCTGCTGCAAATCGAATTGGTCTTGACCGAGCTCGTCCTTGAGCCATTTGCTCTTGAGTAGACCGATGCCGTGTTCACCGCTGAGCGTGCCGCCGAGCTCGAGCGCGAGCGTGAAGACTTCACCCGCGGCTTGCCACACGACCTCGGGAACTTCTTCGCCCTGGAATACGAATGTCGGATGCAGATTGCCATCGCCGGCGTGGCATGACGTCGGCATAATGAGGCCGTATTTCGCTTCGATCGCACGGATTGCGGAGTAGGCCTCGGACATTCGGTCGCGGGGCACCGCGATGTCTTCGATGAGCAGGGTGCCTTTGGCCTCGATCGCTGGAAATGTGTTGCGGCGAATGTTGACGAGTCGTGCGCTCTCGTCGGGATCGGTAGTGGCTTGGGCACGGCCGCCGATCGAGTCGATGATGCTCGTCACTGCCGCGGAGGTGTCGGCTGCAGCTGGGCCATCGCACTGGATGAGGAGATACGCATCCGCGCCTTGACTGATTGACTGGCCAGTGAAGTCGTCGATGCACTCGAGGGAACGTCGATCGAGCAGCTCCATAATCGCCGGAACGAGGCCTTGGCGAGTGACCTCGCTCGCGGTACGCACCGCATCCTCGAGCCGATCGAAATAGGCGCCGATCGTGACGATTTCACCGGTGACCGCGGGCTGCAGTTTGAGGGTCGCCTCGACGATGATCCCGAGCGTGCCTTCAGAACCGATTATGAGCGCGCATAGGTCGTACCCGGTGACACCTTTGACGGTGCGGTGTCCGACTTCGATGAGGCGACCGTCCGCAAGAACGACCTTCAGTGCAAGCACTGCCTCGCGGGTGACGCCGTACTTGGCACACAGCAGACCGCCCGCATTCATCGCGATATTGCCGCCGACGGTGGAGATGTCCTTGCTGGCAGGATCGGGCGCCCACCACAACCCGTGTTCGGCAAGCTGCTCATTGAGTGCGCCGTTGAAGACGCCCGGCTCGACGACTGCGAGCCGATTATCTTCCGAGATCTCCAAGACGCGGTTCATCCGCATGAGCGAGAGCACGATTTCGCCTGGGCCTGCGATCGCACCGCCCGCGAGTCCGGTGCCAGCGCCTCGGGTCACGATCGGAATCTTGAATTCGGATGCGATGCGGCAGACGGCTTGCACCTCTTCGATACGTTCGGGATAGACCGCCGCCAGTGGTGCGCCAGCTGAGCGATGACCTGAGCGATCCAACATGAACTCGGCAGTGTCAGGTGATTCGGTACGGACGCGCCCGGGAACGGCATGCTCTAGGGCTTCAATCACTGCAGTGGTGTTCGGCATTGTTTCCTCACTGCGGAACCACGCAGGTACCGCTGACGCGCTCGGTTGCTTGTCATTGCATCCTAAATCGAGTCGTGCATGTGCGCCCTGGCGACCGCTTTTCCCCGGGTACATCGAGCGTGTCTTTGTGGCGTTGCCCTGGTGGTAGCGTCGACAGGGTCATCCTGAACTCGGCCGAATGGAAACACACGTGAATACACCCGATCTTGCTCCGCGTCGGAATTGGTTTGGTTTGGTACTGACGGGGCTCGCGGTCGGGTTCGCGTCGGGCTTGTTCGGGGTTGGCGGCGGCATCATCATCTTGCCGGTACTCGTGTATCTGCTCGGCTTCGACACGAAGCTCGCGGCGGGCACCTCGCTCTTGGCCATTGTGCTGCCATCGATAGTCGGAGTGGTGAGTTACGCGCTCGAAGGCAATGTGGATGTGCTGCTCGCCGCACTGCTCGCGGCCGGTTCGATCTTCGGCGCCCCGATCGGTTCATGGCTGCTCAGCAAACTGCATAAACGCGCGGTGCAGTGGACGTTTATCGCGTTCATCGTCGTGGTGATTGTTTCGCTGTTTATCGTGATTCCAGCGCGTGACGCGGTGGTACAGATCGACCTGTTGACCGGCGCGCTGCTCGTGGTTGTGGGCCTGTTTACGGGGGTTACCGCTGGACTGCTGGGTATTGGCGGGGGAGTGATCGTCGTCCCCGTAATGGTCGTGGTTTTTGGCGCGAGTGACCTGGTGGCAAAGGGCTCTTCACTGCTCATGATCATTGCGACGGGACTCTCGGGCACGATCGCGAACATCCGTCGCAAGAATGTCGACCCATTGGCGGCCCTCGCAATCGGTCTTGCGGCCGCCGCCGTCACACCATTCGGCGTGTGGTTGGCCGGGACTCTGTCACCGCAAACGGCGAATATCGTGTTCGCAGGCTTCCTCGTGTTGGTGATCATTCGCATGATGGTGGATGCATGGCCGCGTCGCCGGCGAGGCGAAGGTGCCTAGCGAGCGGGTGGCGATTTGCCTTGCATGCGTGAGTTCGGCTATTCTCGATGAGTTGCTCGCCTTTGAACGGCGAACACGGGGCTATGGCGCAGCTGGTAGCGCACCTGCATGGCATGCAGGGGGTCAGGGGTTCGAATCCCCTTAGCTCCACCCACGGAAAGCCTCCAACTCATTGCGAGTGGGAGGCTTTCGGCGATTCCGGGGCCGTTTCGGCTTGATTCTTAGCTGTTTCGCGTTGGTTTTGGCAGTTTTCTTGCGTTTCGGACGCGAGTGACAGCCTTGCCCATTGGGTCTCACGAGACGCTCAAACTCGGGGTGTGTGTAGTGGTGGGCATGCTGGGTGAGGCTCCGCGTCTGCGGGGCCTTTCTCGTGCCCGGCCGGTGTGCCGGAGAAAGTTCCCATCCCCTATGTCGCTGCTTGCTGTTGCCCCGCCCACCCCATCTCCTTCCTCTGTAGTTCCGACTGGTCATGTCGATGATTCGACTGGTTCGCCTGATCTGGTGTTGCGGGCGGTGTCGTACCTGCGAGTGTCGACCAGGGAGCAGGCGGAGCGTGCAGGTGAGCGGGAGGGGTTCTCGATCCCGGCGCAGCGGCAGGCGAACCGGAAGACCGCGCTCGGGCTCGGCGCTTGGGTGGTGAAGGAGTTCGTCGACGCTGGTGAGTCCGCGAGGTCTGCGGCGCGGCCGGCGTTGAATGAGATGCTCGAGTGGATCCGTGCCAACCGGGTGGACGTGGTGATCGTGCACAAGCTCGATCGGTTGGCGAGGAATCGTGCCGATGACGTGCAGATCACGCAGGCGATCACAGACGTGGGTGCGCGGCTGGTGTCGAGTACCGAGGCGATCGATGAGTCGCCCTCGGGCAGGCTCGTGCACGGGATCATGGCGTCGATTGCTGAGTTCTATTCTCGTAATCTCGCGACCGAGGTCAGCAAGGGGTTGCGGCAGAAGGCCATGAATGGCGGCACTCCGAACAAGGCACCTGCCGGGTACCTGAACGTGCGCACCTTCGATGCGCAAGGTCGTGAGGCGCGGATCGTGGAGGTGGATGAGGAGCGGGCGCAAGTGATCCGGTGGGCGTTCACGACCTATGCGACGGGGGAGTGGAGTCTGCATCGCCTCGCTCGCGGGATGACCCAGCTCGGCTTCACGCTCCCGACCAGAGCGGGGAAGCCGTCACGGGTGTTGACGGTGAGTTCGTTGCAGAAGCTCCTCCGTAACCCGTACTACTGCGGCATCGTCACCTACTGCGGTGTCGAGTACCCGGGCAGGCACGAACCGCTCATTGATACGGCGTTGTGGCAGCGGGTGCAAGACGCGCTGACGGCGAGGCGGAACACGAGCACTCGCGACGTCCACACGCACTATTTGAAGGGGTTGCTCAGGTGTGGTGAGTGTGGGTCGTCGATGATGTTCAACCGGACCCGTAATAACCACGGGAAGCTGTACTTCTATTTTGTATGCCTCGGCCGCCATAGCGGACGGACGGATTGCAGGTTGAAGGCGCAGCAAGTGCATCGGGTCGAGCAAGGCGTGCGGGAGCTCATCGGGCGGGTGAGCCTAACCGCTGAGGAGAGGCGGAGGACTGAGGAGAGGCTTCTTGCTGAAGCCGAGGCTGGCCTACAGGATGAGGACATTGAACGTGTGGACCTTCAGGAGCGGGAACAGGAACTGCGTGGTGAGCAGGAGCGAGTGCTCCGCGCCTACTACGTCGACGCGATCACCACCGACATGCTCAAGCGCGAACAGGACCGTATCCGTCGGGAACTCCTCGACATCGCGAAACAACTCACCGTCTATGTGCAGCAGACCCGACACGTGGCCACGCAGATCACGGAAGCGTTGGATCAGCTCGAGAACATCGGTCAACGTTTCGACACCGGCACCGAGCAGGAGAGGCGCGCACTCTGCCGGACCCTCTTCGAGAGAATTGACGTCCACACCGACGCAACGATGGGTGGAAGCCTTCGTCGTGAGTATCAATTCAGCTTGTCATGCCGACTCCTCATGCCAGTACAGCGGTGATCGGTCCGCCCGTCACGCCGGGCTCTAGGACGAGCACGGGCTTGTAGCGGGGCTCATCCTTCCTATTGCCATCCCATTCATAGACGACGGTTCGCAGTGTATTGAGGTAGCGCCCGACAAGTACGGCCATCGCGTAAGGACCGTGGAAGGCGAGGTGCACCTCGGCGCGTCCCTGACTAGCGGAGAGCTTCTTGAGTTGCTGTGCGATGGCCGCGCTGAGACGAGCTGCTTCTCGTGGATCGATTCGTTCTGTACTGTCAAGCGAGATGATCTCGGCTGCGTCGAATCCATCGGCTGCGTCGTTTACAAGTTGTTCGAAAGCGCTCCGATCTGCATGTGGCGTCAAGGTCACGAAGATCGCAACGCGATGTTTGGGTTCTGACGCTTGATCTTGTTCGATTTGGGTGCGCTCGATTGTCAGCTCAGTGTTCTGTGGGTCATCGTCGGGCGCGGCGGATGTCCAGGCATTGTCCTCTGGATCGATCACGATCACTTTGCCGATCTTCGTTTCGGGCAGCGCCGCGCCAAGAGCGAGGCCGACTGCCAAGTGGGCTCCGCCCGATACGCGCACGCTCTTTGCGCCGGACGCGTACACAGCATCGCTGGTGAGCGGGAGAGTCTTCTGGAACAGCTCCAGCCCTGCGCGGGAAGGAAGCCGCCCGTCGTCCGACGGTTTGAGTCGGATGTGAAGGTCCTCCTCGTCTGCGTCGAGGGCAGATGATGCAGGGCGGCTTTGCACGCGAATCGTGAGATCGCGTCCTACTGCGCGAATTGTCGGTTTTCGTTGCTCGATACGGTGCATCAGAAGGTCGCGCACGATCTCGACTTCGCCAGACGGCTGGCGCATGTTCGCCTGCTTCTTGTCAGCCAGGGTTCGTGCTGGCGCGAGTCGCAGGAGCCGATCCGGGGCGTCGTAGTCACACTTCAACTCCTCGCCTGACCGTGTGACCGTGTTCGCGATGCATAGGCTGAAGTTGGGATCGGCGTCGAGCTGGAGCAGACGTGGCAGTTCGCGTTCGCGGACGATGTCGCTGTGTGCGATGCCGGGGGTGACGATGAGCACGCCTGCCGAGAGGCCTCGGGTGAGCGCTTGTTCGAGGCGGTCGGTGGTCGTGCCGGGTCGCAGGTCGGTGTGATCCCTCCACACGACAAGCCCGGCAGCCCTGAGTAAATCTTCGAGGGCGTCGGCTTGCGCGGTGCCGTCTGATTGGCGGTAAGAGATGAATACTGGGCCGTCGCCGCGGACGGCACCGTCCGGTAAAGGAGCGAGGGGAGGGAATTTCGAAAGAGGGAGAGAGACGACTGCTTCCTTCGTTGTGGTCTTCCCAAACCGTTGGCGCCGGGCGATGAGTCCGAAGAATCCGCCGGTTGCGCCAGGCGCGAAGACGAGCAGCGCGATTGGGCTGGAACTGACCTTCGCGGTCGCGCGCATCGCCGCGTGATCGACGAGGCTCGGTCCGGACGGGGAGGGGTGGCTGTGCCACTCACCGACGTAGCCGATCGGATCGTCGTCAGCTCGTTGCTCCAGAAACTCCTGCAAGAGCTCGTCCGCGCGAATATCGTCGCGAACGTAACTGTTCGTCGTGGCCCCTTGCCCTTCAACAACCAGGGCGTGAGTTGCCACCATCGTGCCGTTCTCCCGGTAGCCGAGGAGGATGCCACCGGTCTCCCGAGGGAGGTGGTTCGCTGTCGCGAAGGCGATGGTCTCGTAGGCATCGACCAGCAGATCGATACGCGTTGGTGGTCGAGTCATTCGTGACTCCTCACTGCGCCCATCGACAGGTCTCGCGTCTCCCCGGCCGGGTGGAGAGGGCAATCGACGAGGAGGCCGATGGCGTGGCGCACGGTCGCTGCGGCCGCTTCGATCACCGCGTAAGGGGGCGTCGGAGAGATTGGACTGCCACAGCCGGCTTCAAACAGTTCAGACTCAGGCTGGTCGACAACGACGGACGAGGGTGGCAGCGGTTCGGCCCCGTCGAGCGGTGGCAGCACATCGATTCGATAGCTCGTGCCGCCGTTCTGGATCGCCGCTGAGATGATTCGCCTGGACAAAGCCCGTGCAGTGACGTGTAGAAGTGCAGTGGTGGTGAAATCGGCGGTGGCGTTCACCACGAGATCGTGCTCGCTCAGAAGCTCAACAGCCTCGTCGCCCGAGGTGATCGCGTGATGGGCCACCGTGATGTCGGCAGCTGCAATCCCACTGCGGTCAACCAGATGCTGTTTGACCGCCTCAACCTTTGACCTCCCCACAGCTTCAGGGCCGACAAGGTGACGGACAAGATTTCCGGGCATAACGACGTCGCCATCGAGCAGGGTGAGATTGTGAACACCGGAGCGTACGAGCGTGTCCGCGACGAACGATCCTAGGGCTCCGACGCCCACAACCGCGACTCGACGTCCGCGAAGCTCGGGAGCGAGCAGACCTGAGCGTGCGGACTTGGCGGCATCGGTGTCGGCACCTGAGCTCAGGCGTCTGACCGCGATGCCGCCATCTATGGTGGGCCACACTTCGAGTGTGATTGCGCCGTCGTGAGAGCCGCGGCTGTAAGTCAGCACCACGATCTCGATCGTGTGGTCGCGAATTCTGCGGTCGAGGTCGACGCTGGGGCTGATACGGGCGGAGATGTCGGCCCATGATCTTGGGGGCACGTCTACGTCGCCGAGGTTGGCAACGTATCCGAAGCGATCCTTGCTGTGTTTCGAGGACTTCGCTGGTTTGGTGCCGCTGGCGATCCGCATCAGGCTGTTCGCTGCCGGGCGGAACCGAACGAATCCGCTCGGATATCGGGTCAGGTCATCGTAGAGATAAAGTCGCGCATCCTCGGAGGGCTCGAAGTAGCGGTCGAGGTCGAGGTCGGGTCGGTCGTCGGGCCAGCCTGCTGCCGCCTGTTCGAACCAGGCGGTGACATGTTCGAGGAACGCCGGCGCTTCGGTCCACCACAGTCCTTCGTGATCGTCTTCGGCGACCAAGCACAGCGATCCGTCCAGCTCCCGGTGCCAGGACCACGCAACCGCATCTGAGTCGAGCGGAACCACACGGGGCGGCTGAAAGGGGTAGCGGGAACGCAGCGCGATGAGAACCTCGGTCGAGCCGCCGGCGTGAACGATTGTCCCTCGCCAGCCGTTGTCATCCTCCGTGAAGCCGGCTCGGATCAGCCCTTCCTCGAAGTGTTGCCGTGAGTATGCGACGTAGTCGTCGTACTCGCTGAGGGTCACCCGAAGGTCCTCGTGCCCGCCGGGACGGTCCGTGCGCCAGCCGAGATGGCGGACGCGCGCTTCGACCCATCCTCGTTGAATCCCGGCGGCATCGGGAACACTGTCTCGTCGTCGCCGTTCTTGCCCAGCAGTCCCTGGAATGCCAGCGCGGCCTTGCCCTCATCCTCCTCGTCGAGCGCTTCGCGTGCGGTTTCCGCAGCGTCAGCGAAACGAGTCTTGGACGCCTCCAGCTCATCATCTGTCGCACGAATGCTGATGGTGTGCCCCGGCAGGGTGGGGTCGTTCACCCCGATGCCGAAGGTGACGTAGCCGTCGATGATCTTGCCGACCTCTTCGAGAGCAGAGACGTAATACTCTGCGTGATCGTTGCCCGACACCAGGCCGGAGGCGAAGGCTTGGTACGTCGCGACCTCGATGAAGAACCCACCAGGCTTCTTGCCGGCGCCGAGTATCGAACGTCGGGTCTGACGGAGCAGCTTCACCGTGGGAACGTAGTAGCCGTCATGCGCCGCGTTCATTTCGCTCGACAGGGACGTAAGCTTCTCCGGATTGGTACGCACCCACTCGTCCTCATCACCCTTCTGTGGGATCTCCCACGTCTCACCGTCCCAATAAGGGCGGGCAGGCACCGCGTCGACATACAGATCGTACTCGGGGAACGACACTTGCAGACTGCGATCCTGGCGCTTGGTTCGCCGGTGACCATCGTCATCACTGCCGAACTCCGCATGTAGGACGGTGAAGAATCGGTCGAGGATGTCTTTCGACGTGACGTCGCTCGGTAGGTCAGAGAGCCGCACGAACACGTCAACGTCTTTGACCCGCTTGATCGACACATTCCTCTTGTACGAGCCGATCAGCACCGGGTCCACTCCGTACTCGGCGAGCTTCGTGTCGGCTTCGAGTGCATCGCGCACCAGCCGGTGTGCCTCTGGCGCGTTGGCCTTGTCATCGCCGGGCTCGATGGAGCTCAGCGCATCCTTGAACTGCTGCTTGAGGTGAGCCATCGGGCCCTCCGATCTTGTTGTGAATGTCTTGGACGTCTCTGAGCCTGCCTCACACCACCGACATTTCGGCGAGCATGAAGGACAGGGGTTGACTACTTCTTGCCGCGCTTGCCGGTGCTCTCGTTGGTCGTGGTCTTCGGGTGACGCTTCACCGTGGACTGCTTCACGAACCGGCCCGTGACCGCACTGCGCCCTCGCTTGCCTGTCATGCTCCTCACCTCCTTGGTGTTCTAAACTTGATGCTGTGTTTCAATTCTAACACACTCCGTGTCGGAGGCGACAGACTGTCGCAGATGTGACACACTGGGTGCATGGCCAAAACTACGATCAACACGGCCGCGCTGTACTCCGCGCTAGACGCCGCGCGTCAGGAAAGGCAACTTTCCTGGCGGGGACTCGCCGGTGAAGTAGGGGTGAGTCCCTCGTTGCTCTCTCGGCTCGGCAACGGCCTCAAGCCCGACACTGACGGTTTCGCCACGATCATCGCGTGGCTCCGACTCCCGGCCGAGGACTTCTTCAAGCACGAGGGGCGGCGTGACGTCGACGACGCACGCGAACCCGACCTCATGGCGCAACTCGCGCCGCTCTTGCGCGCTCGGAAGGACCTCAGCGAGACCGACGTCAAGTACTTGCAACAGGTGATCGGTGCGACCGTCGAACGTGCGCGGGCACAGGGATGACCCGTGCGTCGAGGATTCAAGACCGAGGCGAAGATCCTCGCGTTGGAGCTACGCGCGGAGATCGGCATTGGTGTGCACGCGCCGTTCGATCCCTATGCATTCGCTTCTGAGTACGGCATCCCAGTCGTCCAGCTCAGCGACCTCGATGGTGTCGCGCGCGACCACTTCCTGCGAGCGGACGGAAGCGCACTGTCCGGGGCGCTAATCCCGAACGGGAGCGGCGTAGTCATCCTGGAAAACGACGCTCAGCCGATGACCCGCCGTCGCACCACCATGTGCCACGAACTCGCCCACGTCGTCCTGGAACACCAGTTCGGTGTTTCGCTCTCTGATGAGAGGAAGTGTGGGCTCGGTGGAGACCAAGAAGCCGAAGCCGACTGGCTCTCGGGGGAGATGCTTATCCCCAACGACGGAGCATTCCGGCTCGCCAGAGCGAATGCCACCGACGAACAAGCCGCTCGGGCGTATGACGTCAGCCTCGCAATCGCTCGATGGAGAATGAACCACAGCGGAGCGCGCAAAGTCATGCAGCGAGCTCGGGCAAGACGGGCGTAAAGCACCAATGACCAAGCGAATCAGCGCCATTCGACTCAGGGCTTCGAGGGTGCCTCCAAGATCATTGGCGATCGGTAGTGATGGGCGCGACTCTGCGCATTCTGATCGCAGCGTGCTGCAGGCTACGCCAGCGTTCGCGGATCGAAGCCAGCCGCGGTGCGCGGCACGAAGGTGGGCTCGATCGCCTCACCGAGATGGTGGATGCGCCAGCTGCTGATTGGCACGACCGCGATCTCTGGACGCCACACGAGCGTCGCGTGCATTGTTGCGGGGACCGCGTCGATGTCATCGTTGAGATGCGCATCGGTTTCGACGAGGCGCACGTAGGCGACGTCCGGTGCGCCGATGCCGAACAGTGCTGTGGTGCTGATCTTGAGACCTGATGAGAAGACGGATCGGGCCCGGGAGAAGTCTTCCCAGGCGCTAAGCGATTCGGGGGTGACGAATGCGCCACCCAACAGTTCGCTCGCAGTCGCTTGTTCCATCTCGAGGCCGGTACGAAATACATCTACAAAGAGTGATGGGTGCCAGTCGGGAAGCGACTCGTAGGTCACCATGGCATCGTCTTCTTCGGTCCAGTCAGTCGGTTCGTTACTCATCTTCCCAGAGTGGCAGGGACCGCCGACATAGCGGCGAGGCGTTCCTCTGATCCCGGTTGCGTCGGAGTGCCGGATCTAGGATGCCCCTGCGCTGTTAAGGGCTGCCTGAACACTGGACGCAGGGTCGTCGGCCAGGACGGCGCGAACATCCCCATGAGACTGCGGAGTGGCCCAAGAATGCGAACCCGGCGCAGATTCTGCATGGGTCACCGTGCCGCCGAGTGCATAAGGAAAGCCAGGTCGAAGATCGAGAGCCACTGCCCAATGGTGTCGAAAGATCCTTGAGCACATCGCAGGTGTGGTCGCCGGCTACTAGTCGGGGCTGAAACGGAACGAAGAAGACAATTGCATAGTAGGCATGCTGAATCAGCCGGATCGATGGGTTCCTGTCACTGTCGAGCAAGTTCGCCGCGAGCTTGGGATGCGCCGAACGACATCGACATGAGCCTTCGTGCCCTATTCGTTGTCGGAATCAATGGCAATCGGCCAGGGGCGTTGCTCGAGGGCGAGGTCTTATCGTTCTGGCGAATGGGTCAGCCTGTTCGGTGGCATACGCGCTCTTGCCCGCCTAACTCTCTACAGGTATTCTCGATGTGTAAAGAGTTAGGGGTTCGGGGTGTCGATACGCGAACTTGCGCCAGCTTTCACTCTCGAAGATGCCCGCGCGGCGGGCCTGACCAAGTATCAGGTGTATTCCTTGCTCGATCGGGACGAGATCGAGCGTGTGGGGCGGGGTGTCTATGTGCGTCCCGAAATGCTCCAGCCTGCATTCACCGCACTCGCTGCGGCAACTGCACTCCGCGAAGATGCGACGCTCTGCCTGACGAGCGCTCTCGTGCATCACGACCTCAGCGACGCGATCCCGTTCACCTCCGACATCGCGCTGCCGCGCGGAGCGCACCAGCCCATCGGCCTCTCGAACGTGAGCTGGCACAGCTTCGACCCGGTAACCTTCCCGATCGGGCGTGAACATGCCGATGCGGGAGGAGGAGCCAAGGTTGCGATCTACTCAGCAGAGCGAAGCATCGTTGACACCTTCCGGCTCATGCATCAAGAAGGCAGCGATGTTGCGTATGAAGCACTCCGGCGTTGGCTTCGACGGCGCGGGAACACGCCAGCAGGTCTGCTGAAGGTTGCGGGCTCGTTCCCAAAGGCACTCCCTCGGATCCGGCAAGCGTTGGAAGTGCTTCTGTGAGTCCGCCGACACCATCCCGAGATACCCCAGCGGGGCGGGCGTACAACGACCTTCGCAACCTTGCCAGGCAACGGAATCGCGACCCTGCGGAGTACATCACTCTGTACGCGTTGGAAGGTCTCCTCGCCCGACTTACAGCATCCGAATCTGCCGCAGACTTCGTTCTCAAAGGTGGTGTACTTATGGCCGCCTTCACCGACCGGCGACCAACTAGAGACATCGACTTCGCCGCGAGAGGGTTCGCCAACGATATCTCCGAGGTCGAAAAACGCGTCCGAAGTATCCTTACCGTTCGTCGTGACGATGGTCTCGAGTACGACCTCGACTCCATCAGCGGAGAGCAAATCCGAGACGAAGCCGATTACAACGGTGTGCGAGTCAAAATGACCGCCCGGTTGGCGACCGCGCAGGTCGCGCTGCACATCGACGTGAACTTCGGAGACCCCATCTGGCCCGAACCGACAGAGGCCGTCCTGCCGCTCCTGTTGGGCGGCACGCTTCGACTCCTCGGATACCCGGATCACATGGTCCTCGCTGAGAAGATCGTCACCGCGCTCGAACGAGGAGAGCAGAACACCCGGTGGCGAGACTTCACCGACATCTCGGCCATCGCCCGCTCCCGAACCGTCAGAGGCACGGATCTACAGGAAGCAATCGGCGTTGTCGCTCTCTACCGCTAGGTGGAGCTGGAACCGCTTGCGTCGTTGCTGTCGCAGATGCCGGCACTTGCGCAACGCAAGTGGGAAGTTTGGCGAAAGAAGCAACGACTTGAGCAGTCAACTCCGGTGAGCTTCGATGAGCTGCTCGGAACATGCTTGGACTTCGCGGAGCCGGTCCTTGCAACAAACGTGGACCAGATGCAATGGTCTCCAAGTTCCCAGACCTGGGAGAAGATCTCGGAGAGCGCCAATGACTGAATCACTGATGATCACACCTGTCACGAAAGAGTACGAGAAGCTACGCGCCCGCCGGGGACAGGTTCTTCGGTCGCGAGAGCTGTTCGCGGCAGGCGACCAGGTCGCCGCCAAAGACGGCGTGCGGCAGATCGGCTTAGCATCATGAAAGCGATCCCTTACACCCTCCGAAGCTTCATCGAGCTGGCTGAGAATGAGAACCGTCGAGGTAAAGACATTAGCCGTCTTGATCCAGATGTAGGGCGTGCGACTCGAGCTCTCCGCGAGCGACGCGAACGTTTTCTCACAGAGATCAAGAGACTTGAGAGGGAAGATCCCGCGCGTACTGAAGTCCGAACGGCATATCGTGAGGACCGGCTTGAACTGCGCCGCGAACGTGATCAAGCAGTCGAAGTCGCGATGCACGATGCTCTATCTCGGTTCGAAGAACAGCTGTCCAACGATAAGTTCACCTTCGGGCTGAGGGAGGGTCCAAAGGTGGGACCCAAGTCGACCCCCACCTATCGAACTGACGCAGCGCTCGACATCGCCTACCCTGCGAAGCAAGCAGCAGACGCCGTCAAACGTGCGGCACGTATCGATGCTTCCAGCCGCAACAGCATCATCAGGGCGCTCCAGGAGACCCTCGATAAGAAATACCTGCACGCCATCTACAAAGTCGATGTCCAGGAGTTCTTTGAGTCTGTCCCGCACCGCACTCTCCTGGAGCGCCTCGCTATCTACCCCGAACTGGACAGCGTTACGAGTCAACTCATCCGGCGCTTGCTCCACGAGTACGAATCAATCAAAGGCACCAACGTTGGGCTCCCTAGAGGCGTCGGCCTGAGCTCACACCTCGCGGAGCTGTATCTCAGCAACTTCGATTCCAAGCTCAAGACGCATCCCGGGGTGCTTTTCTTTGCACGTTACGTAGACGACATCGTCATGGTTCTCGATAGCGGCGCGCACCTCGCAGAGGTCAAAGACCTGGTTATATCAGAGCTGGGTTCGCTTCAGCTCACACTCAACCGCAGTAAGACCTTCGAACTCATCACCGACGACGCCGGAGACTATCCGCCGGGCAAGCAGGTTGAGTACCTCGGATACCGATTCTCTCGTGCCGACGGACGCCTCACGACCGGGCTGACGGTCAAACGCAAGGCACGACGCTCCGCGCGGCTAGAGCAAGCATTAAACGCTTGGCTGGCCACATCCCCCAGTGCGGTCGACCCGAATGATGGATACAACGGATTGCTTGTTGACCGGGTGCGGTATCTCGCAGGTAACACAAAGCTTCTCAACTCGAAGAGCAACGTCGCCATTGGCCTCTACTTCTCCAATAGCGCGCTTACTCCGGACGCTGCAGAACTTGCCGAATTGGACGGCATCTTGCAATCCTTCATCGAGAACCACGCATCAAAGATGCCCGACAAGATGCGCGAAAGAATGACCCAGATCTCATTCGCAGAGATGTTTGCGAACCAAACGTTTCTCAGGTTTCGCCAGAAACGCATCGAACAGATTATGGGCATCTGGAAGGGGGGAAAGCGATGAAGTACCGCGCCGTGAAGCGGGATCGTCTGCGCGCCCTGACCTCAGAGATTCTGCCGTACGAAGTACCGATACCTTTCGACATCACACGACTTTACGAGTTCCTCCGATGGCTCAAATTCACTTGGACCGGAGACCATAAATTCACAGTTCTGAAGGCACGGCTTGGCGAAGCGGAAAAGTCTTGGCTAGAGATCATCTTCGACCCGATCAGCTTGGGATCAGGACAACTTCTCAACGATAAGAAGACGATTGAGTTTGACCTCGCTGGACGCGTTCGAGGTAAGAATCCTGATCTTCGACACCCCTACAAGTTTCGATCAAGACGCAACAATGGAAAGTCGCGGGAGCTATCGGTTCCACATCCTCACTCGATGGTGCAGATGGCATCCTTTATTCACGAGAACCGAGACTCAATCCTCTATTACACGAACCGCAGCAGCTTCTCGATCAGACACCCTCACAAGGTCGCACGGCTCCAAGCCAAGACGGCTTCCGTCTTCGATGGTGTCGTCGACCGAGAGTCGTATGGCGTCGAGCAGTCGGACCTCGAATATGCACACGTCTCCTCATACTTCAGCTATCGCAGATACAACAACATCAATCGCTTCTACTCCTCCCCAGAATTTCAGGCCTGTGAGCGCAAGTATCCTCATTTGATGCGGGCAGACGTATCCAAGTGCTTCGATAGCGTCTACACGCACACCGTGTCATGGGTAACCAATGGTGTTCGGGCAAGCAAGAGCAAGATGAACGAGACGAAGGAGACCTTCGGCGGCAGATTTGATCATTTGATGCAGTATCTCAACTACGCCGAGACCAGCGGGATTATTATCGGCCCGGAACTCTCAAGAGTTTTTGCGGAGATAATTCTGCAGGAAGTGGACGTAAAAATTGAGCGAGAGCTGGCCAACGCCGAGCTTCTTCGGGGCACGCACTACGAGATCATGCGGTACGTCGATGATTACTTCGTGTTCCTGGCTGACCCGCATAAAGCGCCTCAGATCGAGGAGATCCTCGCGGCACAGTTGGCAGCATTCAAACTGCACCTAAACGAACAGAAGCAACGACACTTTGAGACACCATTACAGTCGCACATGTCGGTAGCCAAGGTCAGGATTCGAGAGGATCTCAGGGAGCGGACGCAGTACGAGTACGATCCCGATGAGGACCCGGCGAAGGCGACGTTATATTTCTCATCCAGTAAGGCGATCCTTGATTACAAGGCGCTCCTGATAGATACAAGCCTCGAGCACGGCGAACTTGCTAACTCATACTTATACGAGCTCGGTCGGCGTCGTGACAAGACGGTGCGAAAGTTTCGGAGATATCTGAGTAGGGTCGTCGAGACTGGTGATTCCAAGGCGATCAACGCGGCACGACTACTTTTAATCAGATACCTCGTGGCTGTTCTCGATGTTGCCGTGTTTATCTACTCAGGTGCCCCTTCGGTATCCCACAGCGTGAAGCTGACGCGAATGGTCGCCGCTTCAATGGGCGAGTTCCAAGTGAACGGATTTGGAAGCCTCGAAACCTACCAGTTTTCGGACAAAGTCGCCCGTGAAATCATTGCACAACTCAATGCGGTGAAAGACGAAGCATCGTTTGGCGCGCATACCTTGCTCCTCCTTGACTGCCTCATATTCGTTGCTCCGAACGTCCCAGAAGAGACCCTGATATCCTGCCTCGTTCGTCGGAAGAAGACAGTCAAAGATCTAGATGCATTCGGGGTCCTGACTCTGCTGCGACGTTTTCAGGATCCGAAGTCTAAAAGTGCACTTAAGCAGGAGTTGCTTGACCGGGCTAAGGTGCTGATCGAGAACGGAGCTGAGCACCGCGAGAATGAAACTGCCCGCGCGATTCTCCGGCTTAGTCTTCCTACATTCCCCGGAGCCTCAGCAAAGGAGATCTCGAAGGCGATGGGCGACGGAGTCTCTGAGAAGAAGGTCAAGCTGCTGCAAGAAGTCCGGCGTGGTCCTTCGATGTTTTCGTGGGACGCTAGCGAGAACTACTATGAACGACTACTGCTGAAGTCGACCCAGTTCGTATACTAGGGATGCAGCCATGACGCACTCACGGAGTCTCAGACTCCTACACACGGGCGCTTGGGAGCGAGCGGCATCGAACTCCCATCAACATCTTCATACAGGAAAGACCCTTGGTAGATGGGACGCAGGTGCCCCGGGCTCCGATGATCAGCGTCCTTAGCTCTCAACGTCAGAGAATCACGTTGACGAGGTTGCTTGTCGCACCGTTGTCGCTGAGAGCGGAACACCACCTTATGGAGGGACTGCAGCGTACTCTTCATAGATCTCCCGGTTGACCGCACGACGGGCTTCGGCGCGGACATCTGAGCGGCCCTTCAGAGGGGACCAAAAGGGGAGCAGAATCATGCAACCATGCATTTCGTGACGTGCTCTGCATGATCTGATCCGCGGAAACACGAGGTTTCGGCGAGACTTGAATCGTCTGGACGCCTGGGGGTTAAGGGGTCGTGACCTTAACCAACAGTGCTGCGAGAGCGAAGCGCGTCGCAGTCCATCTGAATCCCGTATCGGGGTACATTTTCGCCAGCTGACGGTAGCGCCCTGCTGCTGCCGCGATCACCTTCGTCTGCTATGCCTCGAAGTTTGCGATTGATCGTAGAGTCGTGACGTCCGGTCAGCGCGTCACGTCTTGGGGACTGCGCCGCGCCGAAGTTCGTTAGGGCCGCGTAGCCGTGTTCCTGACTTGAGGAGCACGTTTTTGACGGTGTTCCCTGTTACGCCGAAGTGCCGTCCGATAGAGGCCAGGCTGTACCCCTCCTCGTAGAGAAGGATGCTCTCTTCCGCCTCGGACGGGAGCATGCCTTTGGCCCGCATGGGGATGTTTCGGCGCCGTAGATGCTCGGTGACCGTGGTGCGGTGAACGCCGTACCGTGCCGCGAGCGTGCTGATCAGATCGCCATCCAGGTACTCGCGAACGAGCTGCGAGATTTGGTCTTCATCTAGCAAAGTGACAGCCTTCTCAATTGCGTGCACGGTTTGGCCGCGAAGGTCCGAATCAGCGCTGATTTGCTCGGTCCTGGTGGTAGCGAGCTTCCCTTCTTTCCGCAGTTTTACAAGGGTTTTCAACGCATGTGGCGAGTGGCAAGACCTTCCTGTTCCGACCACCATAGAGGTCGTATTCGAAACGCCCGCAGAAGAATTACTTTTCGCGAGGCCGATCCAAGCTGATGCAGGTACATACTAAAGAGGCCTGCCCTCACGTACTGTCCTTGTTCGTATTCCAGCTGACGCTTTCGCTGGGGCGCCCTTGTTTGCGGGGTACGTCATCGTGAACGACTCAGCCACTGCGGCAGCGGGTGCTCATGGCTTGGCGGCATGGAATGGCACCTCAGTGGCGAGCAGCTTGCCCAGTGGATCCACCATGTCCTCGCCGACAACTTCGTCATGCTCAATATGGACATACTTGAAGGTCGCCTGGTTAGGTCTGTGGCGGATCTCGTCCTCGGTTTTATATACATCCGGTGCGGTTATTCCAGTAGTGTCAGAATGGCCTTCACGAATTCGACGCCGCCAGTCAGATCGGTGTCAACGTCTTCAAACCGGGTAGTGAGCCGGACGCGTTCCTATCGCAACTCGATCAGGTTGGTCTCTTTGGCGTCGAGACCTTTCGGTTGGCTGCTGAGTTGCTGGACCAACCCTCCAGCACTGGGCCATCGCCCTAGGGCCGCATGGCCGACAACGTTGGGATCAGATGATACTCAAGCAGCCACTCACCTTGGATCGCAGGATCACGCACCCGGTTAACATCGACTACCATGGCCTTGTCCTGGGCCTCGCAATCGAGTTGTGTCCGGCTTCTATTAAGGGTTTTCTTCGTTTCTTCACTGAGCGTACTGAGGGATTCCGTCTCTGCTACTTCGACTGCCAATCCTGTTGTCTCGCTCCACAGCGCCCAAGAGGTGTTGCCGTTCTTTTCGAGAATCAATTGGAGCCTCGCGCTCGAGACATCAGGCCCTGGGAGCGCTCCATCTCGCCGGTCACGATCCATAGCTACGGCCGTACGATAACGAGTCAAACGCTCGGACCAGTCGTTGTCTTCAATGATCGGCTCGAGAACAGTCATGCGTCTCTTCGATAGCAGGTTGCGACGCTCGAGTCCGGGATACCCAATCATCAAATAGGCAGTATGCAGATAGTGGCTCAAAGTTTCAGGCTGAGTGAGCCGCTCGGTGACGAAAGATTCGAGCAGCGAAACACCCTCTAACGCGTCCCGGGCCTGTTCCAAGCTGGGGGAGAGACCGCCGTGCACGATCCGGTTCCGCAACAGCATCGTATTTCGGTGCCAAGTTGCTACCTCTCCGCTTCCTTCTGGCTCCCATCGGCCCTTGAGACGCCCTGAATAGAGCGCCTTCACCCGCGAGGTAATTGTCCAATGACTTTGAAAGGACTGTGCCGTTTGCTCGGGAGTCTGGCGGTCTTCCCAATCTAGGCAGGTTAGGAGAGTGTCCAGCAGCACCTCGGAGGCCGTTGCTGCTGTGAGGACGGCGTCCCGGTAGTTGCCGTAGTATTCGAGCGCCACGACAGTATCACGACGTAGATCGGCGTAGTCAAAGAAGGGGCGGTCTGGGGCCTGGAGGATTGCTTCGAAGGATTGTTGTTCGTTTTCTGTCAGCGGGTCCGAGAAGGATGATCCTCGAGCGGTGTTCATGTGCACGATGAAGATCCCATCTTGCCCTGGAAACCCATCGTTGGAGGGGCGAATGACGCGCTGGAGCTGCGGCACGATGCTCGGTAGCTGCTCGCGCGTCACGAGTGGCGTCGGGTATTTCGTTGCAGCATAGAACGCACGCTGGACCTCGCGGATCCGCTCGAGTGCTTGGTCGAAGGCATCACTGATTGCCTCGTCCGAGGGCGCACACGTGTCGTGAAAGAGAGCGACAGCTTCAACGACCGTTGACTGCCAGCGCCCGTTCGATTCGGCGTCATTGTTGTGGTCGACCAGCGGTCGGTGATTGCCTGGGGTGCTCTGCCGAAGCGCTTGCATCGCGATGTCCAGCCGGCTTGGCGTTGGCGTCTTCGTCTTCACAAAGGTTGGATAGAGCGAAATGGTGAGCGTTTCGGTACCGTCAATTGGTAGATCACGGTAACTAGTGGATCGTATTTGCTTCTGCGGGAGACGTATTGCCTCCGGTAGTGGAATATACCAATGGAGCGCTGCTGTCGACTTTTCACCCGTGAACGCGCTGCTCATGCGGTAATAGTATCAATCGTTAGACAACTCACCTGTGGCTCCGTAGCGGGAGTCAATACGGTCAGTCAGTGCACGTTAGATTTGTGAGTGACTTTGACCGATTCGGTGCCATCCCATAAAGCGAATTGCAATTGCGGAGACAAGAACGAAGGCAGCGCCAGTCGCGTTTCGTACAATGCGCGGCAAGCGGCTATTTGGTGCACCTCGCTTAAACAGTTGCCCGTTTAGTCCGCATCGCTTCATGTGAAGGCGCGGGGTCAATAGTGGTGACTTCGCAGTTTGATCCCGAGGATTGGTATCGATCCTTGCATGACGCGGTGATTGCGGAATCGGTCCTGAATCCGATCGAGTCCAACTCGGAATTCGTTCAGCTCAGTGGCCCGAACATGTGTCGATACGTCGCTGACCACGCCTCGGCAGAGTGATCAGGCCGCTGGCGCGGGCTCGCTACCGTATGCCCGCGCCAGCGCTATCCGATCGATCCACATCCGCTATCCGATGCGGCTAAACATCGGTGCCTCAGAACAGGGCATTTTGTCGACTGAGCGGCCACTAAGCTAAGGGAAATGAGCCCGCTCATCCGGAAGTGCCAGCTTGGCCTGCCTCGCAGCCGTCGGAGTCGCAAGACGTGTCAACGGCCGCGCGACGATCGTGAAACACATCGGCTCCGCTCACACCGACGCAGGAGTCGCTATGGAGGCCGTGCACGCCAGCACGGTCACATACAGTAAGGGCTCTCGAAAGGAATTAAATTGGGGAATCAGTCTCTGAAAACTATTGCTGTGGTATTGATGACTACCAGTACGGCGGCAGGAATAAATAGCTGTACCAATATCGACCGTGACATTGAATCGTCGATTGAAGATGAATACGTGGTTGAGATTCCAAATGATGGCACCTGGGACTATCAAAGGATGAATGAAACGGGGACAGACCTCGCGGGGTTCGGGGAATGGACCATCGAGAACCACGAAGTCGACTCTCGGTATGATCATTTCAGCTACAAGATTGACTCGCCTCCAGTCGTGGAAAATGCCAGTTTCGGGCTTAAAATCACCTCTGAGATTCACGTCAAGCGGGTGGGTGAAGGCTATGTGCCGCTAGCGCTTGATGATCTCTACGCTTCCCTTACTCCAGGCGTTAGCATGACGGACGAGGACGGGAATTTCAGATATGACGAGGCCTACGGTCGTGCGGACATTGCGTGCGAGGCTGATGAACTCGAGGTTGGGGAACAAACCGTATGCACTCTGTCTTATATCGAGAACAGCCACCCCGAATGGCTTCAGGACTCTTACTGGGTGATGCATTTCTGGGCGGTGGGCACGTGGCCCTCCCAGACGGAGGGGTGATGTTTCTCTGCTTATAACCCCAGGAGTCCCTCAATCAGTGCTTTTCTGACCTCCCGATTAGAATAAAGTCCCAGCAGCTCCACCAACGTGATGAGTCGGGACATAGACGATAGTTAGTGTCCCGACTCACTTTGTTTTTATTTGAACTAGCGGCCGGAGCTATCTAATCGGTGCACCGGCCGTTCCTGGTTCTACAATGGCGTAGGTTGCGACAATATAGCCGGATTCGTTGTGGCCGGCGGCGACCTAGGCGAGGCTCGATAATCTCAATGTCGGTGGCTGTCGGTACGGTAGCAATACCTGCGACGACGCAAGGTCGTAGCTAAGGCTGAACCAACTCCTGGTGCTTTACATGCTGGTGCGAGTCGTGAATTCGGAAGGGACCCATGACAGACCTACCCCACGGCGAAGTTGTTTTCTACCAAAGTGAAGACGGATCTCCCGGGTTGGAGGTCCGAATCGATTCAGACACGGTGTGGCTGAATCAGCAACAGATCGCTGAATTGTTCCAGACTTCGAGGACGAACTTGGTGGAGCACATTCGCAATGTGTATGAAGAGGGTGAACTTGACGAAGTCACAACCTGTCGGAATTTCCGACAGGTTCGAACTGAGGGTTCGCGCCAGGTTGCGCGCGTGATGCCGTTCTACAACCTCGACCTCATTATCTCGGTCGGATATCGAGTCAAGAGCAAAATGGCGACCCAGTTTCGGATTTGGGCAACAGAGAAGCTCCGCAAGTACGTAGTCGATGGCGTAGCCGTCAACGAGTCGCGTCTGTCGCAACTTGGTCAGGCTGTGCAGATCCTCACCCGTGCCGCGGACCACATGCTCTCGGGTAGCGCAGAAGTGATCGCACGTTATCTCACGACGCTAAAGCTGCTTCGTGACTACGATGCTGGGGACTTGAGTGCACCGAGTGGAACGCTGCCGGGCTGGCAACTCACCTATAAAGAGGCGCGTGAGGTCATCAACGCGGTCGCTCGCGAGTTCCCTGAAGACACGCTGTTCGGAGGCGAGCGAGGAGAATTGCTGCGGGGCGTGATTGACACCGTATATCAGAGTTTCGGTGGCGCTGAGCTATATCCGAGCACTCAGGAGAAGGCTGCCCATCTGCTGTATTTCGTTGTTAAGGACCACCCGCTGACGGATGGCAACAAGCGCAGTGCTGCGGCTTTGTTCGTGACGTTCCTTGCCAAGAACCAAGCATTGATGAGAAATGATCAAGTACCGTTCATCTCGAACAATGCGTTGGCGGCACTCACCCTCATGGTGTCTATGAGCGATCCGAGGGAGAAAGACCTCATGATCGCCCTGATCGTGAACATGCTCTCCGAACCGTACGCATCCAACTAAACGACGGACGGGGACCGAATCTGGTTCGAATAAAGTCCCAGTAGCTCCACCACGATTATTGCCCCGTCTGCCGCATAACTACGCGGTAGGCGGGGAATTTTTATTCCCCTGACCCCGGTTTGGCCTCACTAAATCGCAAGTTCTTCCTACGCGGAGGATTCTTACGAGTCAACGCACCCTCTTATGGACATCTTGTACAAGTTGCACAATTGTCCTATTACTTCCATTACCCTCTCCCAGTTCCGCGCACGACAGAGTGACTACATCGCAGCAGCGCAGCGCGAGCCTGTCGAGATTACCTCGCGCGGGGTTGGTCGTCGCGCGGTTCTGGTGTCTCCGGAGTTTTTCGACCGCGCACTTGAAGCGCTTGAGGATCAGGTTGATGTGCACGCCGCTACTGCGGCCCGGGAAGAGAGTGATCCTCGAGTTTCACACACTGACGTCATAGCCGAGTTCGGGTTGTAAGCGCTACTCACGCAATACGAGATCACCTATGCAAACTCGGCAGTCAAAGCGATTCGCAGGCTCGACCGTGAAATCGCCGGGCACATCCTGCGCGGCATCGACGCGCTTGCGCAGGATCCACGACCGTCAGGCTGCATACAGCTCAAGGGCGGAGCAGGAGACCTGCGTATCCGAGTCGGTGACTATCGCGTGGTCTACGAAATAGACGATTCGGAAGTCGTCATCCTCGCACTGCGAATCGGTCGCCGGCGTGAAGTGTACCGCTGAACACCTGCACGCTGCTCAGCGTTGCGGTGGCGCTGTTCGCCGAGACCGTTGCGTTGTCACCGATTCTCGCTGCCACGGCTGGATTCGCTGTCGTGGTATCGGCGGGCAGCATCGTGTGGCTGCTCAAGGGAGGCAAGCGAGAGCCTCGCTGCGGCCGGGCTCGCGCACGCTGAACGTGTGCCCGTCAACTTCGTATGGGTAATGCGTGAACGCTTGTGCACCGCCATCTACTGCGAAGATGAGTCCAGATTCGCTCACTACCCAAACGCCTTCGTGCTGATTGTCAGAACCTTCGACTGTAAAACGGACTGCGACGAGATCAATGCCCGTCATTTCGGGTGACTCGACTGCTGCCACATCTGTGGCGGTTATGGTTGCTCCGGATGCTCCTTCAGCGATCGACTCAGTGACACCTACGGGCGGCGTGATGCAAGCGAGCATTGGGTCATCATCGCGGCTGCAACCCGCGAGCGCGAGAGCGGCGGGAGCAAGGGGCAGCATGCGATTCATATTGTGATGGTATCCACTGCAAGTAAGCCGGACTCAACTAATATCTATGCCATTCACCCGATGAGGCATACGAAAGACTTGTTCAGTACTTACCACCCTCAACTGTCTGGGAGGCTGTAGTTATGGTTGATCCGGCGTTGTTCGACACGGATGCGATTGCGCGCGTTAGCAACCGCTATGGTGTGCGCCGACTTCGAGTCTTTGGGTCAGTGCTGACAGATCGTTTCGATCCGAACCACAGTGATGTGGATTTCCTCGTCGACTTCTCTCCGAATCGTGAAGATCGCCTTGACGACTATCTCGGGCTGAAAGAAGCGCTTGCCGAAATTGTTGGGCGAAATGTCGATCTCGTCGTCGCCGATGCGGTGCGGAACCCCTACTTCAAGAAGGCCGCTTTTGGGAATGCAAAGGAAGTTTATGCGGCCTGAAAGCGCAAAGCTGCTCTGGGATACGCGTGAGGGTGCTTAATGGATCGTAGTTGTCGCAAAATTTGCGACAACTACGATCTCTAAACAGTTCTGTTGGTGACGCCAACGAGTCAAGTCCACGGCGGGAACCGGAGTTCGACGTTGGGGGACCAAATTCCTCCGGAAATTTAAGGTGCTGATGTTTTACACGGATATTCCGCTATGGCGCGAGTGCGCTGAGCGGGGCAGTGACGATTCCGTTCTCGGTAACGAATGTCGGGCCGGTTCCCGTGAGGACTAACCGGAACACCGGTTCGCCCATCTGGTCAGTATCTATCTGTGCAACGACTGCTTCGAGCGCCCGAGCGCCCGCCGTGACTTGCATTCCGCCGAGCTTGATTTCAACTGCTCCCCAGCGTCCGTCGGGCAAAGAAATAATTGCATCGATTTCTCTGTTGTTTGAGTCGCGATAGTGGAGCACCTCACCCTCTAGGGGCGAAGCGAGCACGCTGAGGTCGTGGGTTACTGCACTCTCAAATAGCACGCCAAGTGTTTTCAGATCGCGTCGCAGTTGTTCGGGGCCTGCACCGAGAGCGGCTGCAGCGAGCGCCGGATCAACGAGATGGAGCTTCGGGGAAGTTCGGACCCGCGCGCGGGATCGAAGCGCTGGGGCCCAAGGTTGCTGACCTTCAACGATAAAAAGTCGCTGAAGGAGGTTGACGTAGTTGCTTATCGTCGCTTCATTGATCCTCGGAGCGACCACCTGCACATCCGCGGTGAGCGTCTTATAGGTGACTTCAGATGCGACAGATCGCGCGAGTGCGGCGATGAGCTGTCGAATCACTGTTGGTTCGTGCCGAACCTCGGCGAGCCGTGGCAGGTCAGTGCGCGTGAGATCGTCGATGTAGCCGCGGAGACGTGCCTCAGATTGCGTGAGAGTAAGGGGAACCATTGCCGGGAATCCAGGTCGGAGTATGCCATCGATGACGGAATCCAGACTCGGTGCCGCAGCGAGGTCGACGGCAGGCAGTTTTCCCTCGAACAGTGCTGCAAGACTCACGCTTCCAATTGGTGATTCAAGCTTTTCCCACCAGGACATTGTGCGCTGCCGCAGGCGCAAGAAACGTCCTGCTCCAGTGTGGCGGGTGACGTCGTCGGCAGGCAGCGCCGAGCCAGTAAGGATGAACTGACCAGGCTCGGCCGTGGCGTCGACGGCTCGGCGCACAAGGTTCCACAACTCTGGAGCGATCTGCCACTCATCGAGCAATCGTGGTCTGGTGCCTTCCAGAAGGGACCGTGGTGCCACTTGGAGAAGCTGTTGTATTTCAGGCGCATCCAAAAATTCATAGGAGTGAGCTGCGTTCAGCGCTGTCATGGTTTTGCCGCTGGCACGTGCACCTTCGATTACGACTGCGCCGGCGGCCTCGAGTGAGTGCTGGAGGACTCGGTCGATAACGCGTGGGCGATAGTCGCGTCCGAGTTCTAGTGACGTGTCCATGTCTCAAGACTAGATCAATGTCGATGATTGCAGGAGGTCTAGGTCGATTATTGCAGGCCTTCTAAGTGGGTGATTGCAGGGGGCCTAGGTCGATGATTGCAGGACATCTAAGTGGATGATTGCAGGATATCTAAGTGAATGACTTCAGCAGATCCGAGGCGACGGACGATCTGCATAACTAACCGCCAAGAAACGTGACACCAGCTCGACGCAATGAGGAGAGCACGGCATCTGCGATTCGGCGATCTGAGTGTTGAAGACCGGAATGCACCTCGTCAAGACCAACGTTCGTCTGAAATAGATATTCGGCAGGAATCTCGCCAGTCGTCCTGACCAATACGAATACCTTGCTGAAATCAGGTCTTTCGACCTGTTCAGGATCCCGTTCGTGAACGGTGGCCGCGGTCGGTCCGAAAAGTAAGGAGGCCACAAGCGGTGTGCCCTTTGGGCCGTAGATCATTACATCCCATTCCCATGCCCCAACATGGTTTGCCTTGACCGCTGTAGCGAATGGCTTACTGGCATTCTCGTTGAGTTGGGAGAGAATACAAGTTTCCGTGTACGAACGTAGTCTGCGTTTCACAGTTGCAAGCGTCTCGCGCCCTTGTTCGAACTGTTGTTTTGCATGCTGAGCTACCGTCTCAGCAAACTGCTCTGCGGCCGCGTCTTGTGGGCGCTGCCCGTACCGCGCAGATTCTCCTGTCTCGCACATGGTCTTGATAAATTCGATTCGATCCTCGGCGCTCACAGCACTGGGTCCTTCCACAAAGTTGTCGACCAGTTGTCTCACGAAGAAGTATTGTTGCGGATGATCTCGACGCCACTTCCTATCGGACCTGATGTGGTCCTGCAGGTCACTGAGTAGCTCTGCATACGCGAGAACGATGGCTTGTTCCCAGCCATCAGTTCGAAGCCCGCTTTCTTTTCGGATACACAACAGCACGACAACACTGCGCCTCCCACCCAGTGCACCATGGGCAAGATAACCCTCGTAGTCGTGTCCATGACCATCGGAGGTGCCGAAATTCTCGATGACCACACTTTCATGTGGTGCGGTCAGCACAATATCGGCAATGTCTTTGCCGATAGCGGCCTCGCCAGATGTGTCTACTTCTTGAGTAACTCGGTACCCAGACGTATGGAAATGCGATTCAGTCGGAAGCAATGAGTTGACGCGTCCCATGAAGATTCTCTGGAAGGCGTATCCAAGATCGTGAGTTCCGTCAGGTCGGAGCAGCCATGCAAAGACATTCGAAAGTTGTTTCTCGTGTGTGCCGTGATGCATTACGCGAAACACGTTGAACTGTTCAGAGAGGCTCCGCGATAACGATGGCACGAGCGAAATAACCAAGCGGCGTGCAGTCTCGTTCTCTAGTGCCATAGTTCCAAGCCTATCGACGAAGCAAGAACCGATGTGGCCGCGACGTCAGGCGTTGACTAACGTGTCCGCGTCACGAGGTGAGAACAAGGTCGACGATGCAGCGGATCTATCTCGATGATCATCATTTATCTGTGCGATAGGGGCCGGTTGTGCGTAATTGAACGTGAGACTCAGCCACGCGGTCGGTGTCCACCACTGCACTTCGTAGCGCTAGTTGGCGAATGCGTGAGCGTTCCAGCCGTCCCCGCCGAAACACACTGCCAGTGGTCGTGGAGGTCGGCCTTGATTCAGTGCAGGCCATTGAACCGGGCGAAGTGGCTGTCGAAGAAATAAGTGCTGGTGTCGTGTTCGAAAGCGAGTGCGGCGAGACGGGTATCGGTGACGAGGTTTCCTCGAAGATCTCGGACGTTTGTGTCGACGATTATTGAGCACCTTCGGCGTCGCAGTGTTCGATGCGCTCGAGCGTATCCGCAATATTAGTCACGTCGACTCTTACCCCAACACTTGCAGTGCGCTGCTGGAAACGTGCGGGAGCCTGCCTCTGCGCGAGCCCCGCACGTGCGAGTTCGTTGACTGCCTCGCCAAGGCCGATATTGCGCTCCCGTCTGAGGGCTTCAGCCGCAGCGGCGACCTCGGGGTCGAGCCTAATTGTGGTTCTCATCGTGAACACTTTCTTTCATCGCAGATTCTGTACGGTCGCATCAATTCTGCAGACATTGCACCGAACGATATCGTTGGCTGCTCTACCTCGATTCAGACATGGAGTGAGAAGCAATTCCGTGGAGCGCACGAGGTACTCACTCATCCCGCCCGCCCGCTAGGACTCATCCGGCACGAGCACAGGCGTCTCTCGATTCAGGCTTTCGCCGCGGAAGAATGGCTTCGACTTCGGCCGCATCCACCAAATACCCATCAGCACGAACCCGACTGCCAGCGCGCCGATGCCGATCACGAAAGCACCGCCGATGCCGAGCAGTACCGTGTAGCTGTAGTCGACGCTAATCATGTCGATTGCTGACTGCACGAATGCGTACGTGAGCATCACCCCGCCAAGGAAGGGCAGTAGTCCTCGCATGAAGAAGTTTCGTGCGTTCAAAAATAGTGTGTCGCGGTAGTACCAGACGCACGCAAATGCGGTGATGGCGTAGTAGAGCGCCACCGAAAGCCCCATCGAGGTAAGGGAGTCGGCGAGCACGTTTTCGGAGATCATGGACATGATCGCGTAGTAGGCGATCGCGGCGATTCCCATGACGGTGGTCGAGAACCAAGGCGTCTTGAACTTCGGGTGGATCGAGGCGAATTTCGCGGGCAAGGCTCGGTAGACAGCCATCGATAGCGTGCCGCGGGCGGTTGGCAGGATGGTGGTTTGGGTTGAGGATGCGCCCGATACGAGCATCGCGAGGATCAGGAACCAGCCCCAGGGCCCAAAGAGGGCGTCGCGCAAGACCGTAAATACGTCATCCAGGTTCGCTTCGTTGGTGAGCCCGAAACCGGTATCCCCGAAGCCAGCGAACATCATCACGGCAACCGAGATGCCGACGTAGGTAATCACGAGGATGACGATGGTCGCCATCGCCGCGCGGCCGGGAGTCTTCCGCGGGTTCTTTGTTTCTTCATTGAGTGCGAGGCAGGTGTCCCAGCCCCAATAGATAAACAGACAAAGCAACACGGCCTCAATGAACCCCGACCAGGAACCGACGGCTGCCGGGTTGAACCACTGCGGGTCGAAATCCACCGCCGAGGGGCTGGAGCCGTTGATGGCGCCCATGAATGCGAGGATGCCGAAAGCGGCGAGTGCCACATACTGGATGACCATGAGCACCATCTGCAGGCGCTCACCAATCTGCACTCCGATCGTGGAGATAAAGGTCATCAGCGCAATGAACGCGCAGCCGGTGGCAACGACAATCACGCGGTTGTCGGCGAAATCATCCCGACCGAGGAGATACCAGAGGTACTTGCCGGCAATCTCGGCAACATTCGCGAGCACCATCACCGCCGACACCGCCACGGCCCAGCCACCTATCCAGCCAACGATCGGGCCGAAAGCCTTCGTGCCCCACACAAACGTCGTGCCGCAGTCGGGCATTTCTCGGTTGAGTTCCTGGTAGGCGAGTGCGGCAAACACCATTGGGATGCACGCGGCAAGGAATGCGACCGGGGCTTGCGCGCCGATGGCGAGAATCACGTAGCCGAGTGTGGCGGCGAGTGAGTACAGTGGCGCGGTTGACGCAAGACCAATGATCGTGCTGCCCACCACACCGAGAGCATTGCTATTGAGGCCCTTACCGACGTGAATGTGTCCGGTATCGGTGATATTCGTGGGACCGGTGACTTCTTTGGTCATGGGAATTCCCCTCCTGCGTGGAGTACGAGTGCGCACCGTTGCGCATCGCTATGCAGGCGAAGCTATACCAGCTGGACGGTTTTTGCAATACTCGGGTCGAGATTAGGCGTTTCTGATCGTGCGCAGTCCCGCGATGATCTGCTCAAGGTGCTCCACTTCGCGGTCACCCGCAAACCGGCTGTCCGAGCCCGCGACACCACCCTCCAGTTCGGCGTTGTACGCGATACCGTCGCCGAGCAGGATGATCACGGTCGCCATTTGCTCGTCGCCAATTTCATCGACGATGGCCTGGTGCCAACGGTCCCGGGCGGCACGCAGTGCGTCGCGCACCTCACCCTCCTGTGCCGGTGCGATGCGGACCAGTGCGGCCATGGTGCGTTCGAGCTCTGACGAGTAATCCACTGTGGTTCGTAGGTACCACGAGGATGGCGAATGGCCCTCATCGCGCATCCGCTCGAGGTCTTCGGTGACGAGCTGCTCGAAGTGTTCTCGGAGTGCATCGACAAGCGCCGCGCGTGAGCCGAAGTGATAGAGCAAGCCTCCTTTGGAGACGCCCGCGGTCGCGGCAACCGCATCGAGGGTGGCAGCGCGTTCACCCTCGTTGAGGACGAGGTCGCGGAAGGTTTCGAGGAGTTTGCTGCGTCGTGACACGGTGGTCTCCAATTCTGGGGACGGGAACCTTGTTCCAGGGTATCGATACGGCTACTGTACCGAATAGACGGTTTGCAAGATTTGCTTAGGACAAGCCCAGATCTTTGATCCACATCACCATCGCGAGGAGACAATGATGCCGACTCACCACACTTCGAACCTTAATCGCGTGCGAAAGTCCTTCTGGATTGACCGCGCGCCGGACCGGACACCGGTGCCCGCACTCACTCGCGATACCGACACCGACCTTCTCGTTATCGGTGGCGGCTACTCCGGGCTCTGGACGGCACTGCATGCGAAAGAACGCGACCCGAACCGGCACGTGATCCTGCTCGAGGGCAAAACCATTGGGCACGCGGCCAGTGGTCGAAACGGCGGCTTCGTCGAACCGAGCATCACGCACGGCCTGTCGAATGCCATAGCGCGGTGGCCCGAACAGGCGGCTGAACTCGTGCAACTCAGCCGCGAAAACTTCCACGGGATGCGTGAGGACATCGAACGGTACGGCATTGACTGCGACTGGCGGGAAGGCGGCAGCCTCACGTTTGCTCGAACTGAGACCGAGGCAGCAGACCTGCGCGAAGCGGCTGAAGACGGGCAGCGCTACGGTGAACCGGCCGAATTCATCGGACCTGCCAACATCGCTGCGGTCACGGCCTCACCTGCGTACCGCGCGGCTCTGCGCAGCCCAGAAGTGGCGACCGTAGACCCATATCGGCTGGCCCTCGGACTATTCGAGGCCTGTCGAAACGCCGGGGTGGAGGTCTATGAGCACTCCATTGCCGAGGAGCTCGACAGCCGGGACGAACGCATCCGCGTCACCACCCGAAACGGCGCGGTCGTCGCGGCGATGCAAGTGGCTCTCGCCACGAACGCCTACCCGGCCCTGCTGCGGCGATTGCGGCCGGTGACCGTGCCCGTGTACGACTACGCGCTGATGACCGAGCCACTCAGCGAAGAACAATTCGCCGCGATTGGTTGGCCAGGCGATGAAGGGCTCTCGGATGCGTCGAATTTCTTCCACTACTACCGAAAGACCGATGACGGCCGCATCCTCTGGGGTGGCTATGATGCGATCTACCATTTCGGGTCGCGCAAAAGTGAGGCGCTGACGCAGCGCGAAGCGACCTTCGCCACACTCGAGCGACATTTTCGTGAGACTTACCCGCAGCTTGCCGAGGTGCGCTTCACCCATCAATGGGGTGGCATCATCGACACGTCCACGCAGTTTTCACTGACGGCGGGACTCGCGTCACGTGGCCGAGTGGCATACGCGCTTGGCTATACCGGCCTCGGCGTTGCGGCGACGCGGTTCGGTGCCGACGTCATGCTGGACCTGCTTGCGGGCAAGCGCACCCGTCGCACTCAAATCGAAATGATTCGCCGCAAACCGCTGCCCTTTCCTCCGGAGCCGTTCCGCGCGATCGGTATTCACCTCACCCAGTGGTCGATGGCTCGCGCCGATAAGACCGGTCGCCGCAACCTGTGGCTACGGCTCATGGATGCAGTCGGGCTCGGTTTCGATTCTTAGGTTGCCATGGCTGCCGCCCCACGGCGTTTACATGTGAAACCTCTACCGTGATCCGACCAACGTCCGAGGACCAACCCTGAGGTACAGCCATGAAGGACATGCGGAAAGAGATTGCGGAGGCGGCTCGCGAGGTTACCCGTCGCGGCACTGGGGACGACGAATTAATCGCCGTAACCTTGCGGCGCGAGTATCCCACCGAGGCCGAAGAAATTTGGCAAGCGGTCACCGACCCCGAGCGACTCGCTCGCTGGTTCGCGCCGGTGAGCGGCGATCTCCGGGAAGGCGGGACATTCCAAGTCGAAGACAACGCCGACGGCGAGATTCGAGAGTGTACGCGGCCTACGACATTGACCCTCACTTGGGGCGGACCGGTCAGCATAGTCACGGTGCGCCTGACACCGACCGATGCGGGCACCACGCTCGAGCTTGAGCACACCGTGTCAGTCGCCATCGCTGCCAACGGTGCCGGGGCACTGTACGTTGGTCCGGGATGGGATTCTGCCCTCGTCAGCCTCGCACTCTGGCTGCGTGGCGACCTTACCGAGGACCGCGCCACCTGGGAATACTCGGCAGAGGCACGTGAGACCTACGCCGCCTCGATCGACGCTTGGATCAAGATCATCGCTGCGTCTGGAACCGCCAATGATGACGAGATCGCCGCGGCCACTGCGGTCTCGAGGGCGCAGTTCACGCCAAGCGAGTCGCAGGACGACGGCTAACGCTCAGTCGCTTCGTCACGGACTGCCAGCGAACGCGACTACCGTCGCACCATGACAGGGCGGTTTGTGTATTGGATGAATGTCTCGCTCGATCTGCGCATTGAGGCGAAGCCGGGTGAGAACGGCGGTGGCGACTGGATGCGTATCGATGAGCGCCTCCATCGCGAATTCAATCGTCGCGCGGCGAAACAGGTGCTGAGCGTTGAGGGCCGTGTGATCTACGATATCATGGAGCAGTCCTGGCCCGACATGCGAGGAGATGCCACCCTGCCTGAGGTACTGCGCGAATACGCAGAGATCTGGGTTTCCACACCGAAAATCTTGGTCTCGAGAACGCGAACCAGTGCCGAACACAACACGCGCATCCTCGGGGGAGTGGATGCGATCGATCGGCTCGCGGCGATTCGTCGCGATACCGACGGCGATATTGGCGTCGGCGGGGCAAATATTGCTACGCAACTGCTCAATCGAGGATTGCTCGACGAGGTGTTGCTGTTCACACATCCTGCCTACCTCGGCCAAGGGCGACCACTTTTCGACCAGGTTGACGGTCCGATTGAGTTCGAGCTTCTTGAACAGCAGTCCTATGATCGCGGCGTCACCCTTCACCGCTATACAGTCAAGCGGTAAGAATCGACATGACTACCTTCGTATTGATTCACGGTGCGGGCGATGGTGCCTGGCATTGGCACCTTGTGGAAGCAGAACTCCGAGCCCGCGGCCACGATGTCGTGGCTCCCAACCTTCCTGCCGATGATGACTCGGCTACAAACGACGATTAGGCGGATGTCCCTACACTCCGCAGTCCTGCACACCCAGATGACTCATTCAGATTTTGTGCAGGGGAACTAGGGTGTAGATCTGTGCGCGTATTGAGGGGGACAACTTGGCGTTAAAGGCTCAGGAGCACGAGCTACTCACGGTATTTAGCGGTTTCCGCCGCTACTACATCCCGAATTTCCAGCGTGAATATTCGTGGGGAGTGAGCGAGGCGATCCAGCTCGCGGAAGACTTGTTGGACGCTTGGAAGCGCAATGATTCCTCGTATTTCCTCGGCTCCGTAGTGCTGGTGAGGAACGGCGACAACGAGCAGTTCGATGTTATCGACGGCCAGCAACGCCTCACTACTTTGGCGCTCATGTTCTCCGTAATCCGTCACTTGAGCGGGGACAGCGCAGTGAGCGATGAGATCACGAGCTTGCTGACGGTCGAGCGCAATCTCATGCGGGGTATTCAAGCGAGCCCACGAGTATTGCTGCGCGAGGTCGATCAACCGTTTATGAATACGTTTGTCGAGTCCGAAGACCTTATCAATCTCCTCGACCTGACCGCCGATCAAGCTGAAACGGCGGGGCAACGCAATATCCTCGAAAACGTACGTGCATTCATCCGATACTTTTCTGACGAAACAACCGAGACAGAACGTTGGGAATTTCTCCAGTACATTAATCGACACGCATTCGTCGTGACCGTCGAAACCGACGATTACGAAAGCGCCCACCGAATTTTCGGAGTGATGAATACCCGCGGAATGCCGCTCACCGCATCCGACATTTTCAAATCAAGAGTGATCGGCGGGCTGCCCAATGACTTACGCAATAGCAATGCGCGCCGGTGGGAAGAAGCAATGGAGAACGCGGGCACCGATCCCGACGAATTCTTCCGCGAACTGCTCGTACTTAGTACGAAGTCCCTCGGCAAACGCTCGCTTATTTCAGAATTTCCCGAGCAGGTACTCGCCAAAGAATATGCGGGTATCGGCGGAGTGAGGTTTATCGAGGACGTGCTCGTGCCGTTCTCGGCGGTGTACCGGTATGTACAAGGGAGTGCCTCGCATCCGAATGCTGAGGTGGACCGCTGGTTGCGTCGGCTTCAGCAGTTCCCCGGCGAAGAGTGGCGAACCGTGGCGATGTGGGCACTTCGGACCGTGCACGACGAAACTGAACTCGTGGAGTTGCTGCGGAGTCTCGAACGGCTCACTGGGGTGAGTGTGACCGCGGGGCTCACACGACAGCCACGGGAGCAACAGGTCGTGAATCTCTTACGGAAATGCGAAGACGCGGCAGCCGCGGGCCGGCCACTCGATCACCGCGAACTGGTCGTTATTGACGACCAGATTCGTAAGCGAGCGATTCAGGCGCTCAAAGGAGAACTCAACAAGGGCGAGCTGCGGAAGGTGTGGCTCACGCGCGCGTATGCGCAGGAGACGGGGCAGTTCATTGACACCCGACGTGGACTGGGCGTAATGAGTCTGCTGCCGACATCCGCGCATCAGCGCACGGCTTGGGGTATCGATTCGGCGGTGGCCGAGCACTGGCAATCCAGGCTCGGCGCAATGGCCATCACCCGCGAGCGTCGTCGCCGAACACCTGAAGGTATGGAATTCGCGGCGTTCTCAAAGTCGCTTCGTGCGGCACCGGGCGACCAGGAGAGTGTCGTTAACACGGTCAATTGGCCGCACGATCGTTGGGAAGCGCAAGTGCTTCAGGCCAGACAGGATGCGCTGGTTGCCTTGATCGCGGACTTTTGGGAGATCCGCCACGACTTGGAGGGTATCGATCTCACCCGACTGAGCGAAGCCCAACTGCTGACCTCCTCGGGTGGGCTGGGGGAGTTGCGCTCGCGGCGCATCCTGCTCAAAGACATCATCGACGTCGGACTGGTACACGTTGGCGACCAGTTCGTGTGGGTGCGCAAGAAACTGGGCGAGACCCATCGCATGACCGTTGCGGCCGACCACCGATTCGAGCTCGCGGACGGGCGGCGCGTGGATTCACCGAGCGCGGCAACGGCCGCCGTATCGGGCAGACACGGGAATGCCTTTGACTCGTGGGTTCGTGAGTCGGATAGCAAGACGCTGCGCGATATTTGGGATGTATACCGGCGACGGCTCTAAGGGCTGGTCGCACGTGAGCCGTCACGTTAGCGCTCGGGGTGAGCTGGTTGGCACACCCCGGGCGCCGCGACACGCCCGAAAAGTGAACTGAAGACCAAAATAGTCAAGGTTCGCCGGTTCTACCTTTTAAACAGGTGCGCGCGGGCGCGTGTAGCAGACGAAGTAAACGATCGAATGGGTGGGTATGCGGTTGCGATCTGCTCGTATCTCGTTAGCGTAGATGAGCGTTTGCAGGGTCGCGCCGTCACTCGCTCGCTGGCCCGATGTCCATCCGCTCGCCCCCAACTCATTGGAGGCCTCATGACACTGACTATCTACGATCGCGACACGCGACTCGCGCATCCAACCCCGGATCTCGGCGTGCGTAAACCGACCCCGGTGGACGGGGCGGCTATCGCATGACCGCCACCCTCACCCTCACACTCCGCGGCCCACGGCAAGACGAAGGCGCCGCAATCTGGGAGCTTGCCCGCGATAGCGAGCGGCTCGACCTCAACACCCCCTATGCATACATGCTGTGGGCTCGTGACTTCCACAAGTCCACACTCGTGGCCGACGTAGACGGCGAACTCGTGGGATTCATCATCGGCTTCATGCGCCCGGATGAGCCGACGACGCTGATGGTGTGGCAAGTCGCGGTCGACATGGAACACCGCGGACACGGCATCGCCGGCCGGATGCTCGAAGCCCTCGTCGAGCGCACCGGAGCTCGAGCGCTCGAAACGACCGTCACCAACGCCAACGAAGCATCCACGCGTTTGTTCGCTGCCCTCGCCGCTCGGCACGGCGCGGAACACACGATCTCAGACCTATTCGAACCGGAGCATTTCCCCGCGACTCAGGAATGGGAAGCAGAAAAGCTCCATCGCATCGAACCACTTTCGTCGAGCCACAACGAGCTCGACAACCCCACGACCACAATCGAGGAGGACACAACTTTATGACTACCAGCATCCTTACTTCTGCCCCGAGCGACACCAGCGCATTTGAACGTCGAGAATCCGCAGTGCGCTCATACTCGCGATCCTGGCCCGCCGTGTTCACGAGTGCTTCAGGCTCGGAACAGGTCTCCGAGACCGGCGAAACCTACCTCGATTTCTTTGCCGGTGCCGGCGCCCTGAACTACGGCCACAATCATCCGGTATTGCAGCAGGTCGCAATCGACTACCTCTCAAGCAATGCGGTCGTGCACTCGCTCGATATGCACACGCCTGCCAAGCGCGAATTCCTGGAAGCGTTCGAGCGGCACATTCTCGCCCCACGCGGCCTCGAGCACCGAGTGCTGTTCCCTGGACCAACCGGCACGAATGCGGTAGAAGCAGCGCTCAAAACTGCCCGAAATGCAACCGGTCGGCGCGACATCGTGTCCTTCACGAACGCTTTCCATGGAATGACGCTCGGTTCGCTCGCGGTCACCGGAAATGCCGCCAAGCGCGCCGCCGCTGGCGTGCCGCTGCCGCACTCCGTGACCGCACCTTATGACGAAGAGGGGATGGATGCGATCGCCTGGCTTGAGCGGGTCTGGTCCGACAGCGGCTCAGGGATCGACCTGCCCGCCGGCGTAATTGTTGAACCGGTGCAGGGCGAAGGCGGACTGCGTGCGGCAAGCGCTGAGTGGCTGCGCCGCCTGGCAGAGCTCTGCCAGCGATTCGATGTTGTACTCATCGTCGACGAGGTGCAGACCGGTTGCGGCCGTACGGGTACGTTCTTTGCGTTTGAAGAGGCTGGCATCACTCCCGACATCATTTGCCTGTCGAAATCGCTGTCGGGGCTCGGGATGCCGATGGCCCTGACCCTTGTTCGTCCCGACCTCGACGTGTGGGAGCCGGGAGAGCACAACGGCACTTTCCGTGGCTTCGCTCCCGCTTTCGCGACGGCAACTGCTGCGATTGAAACATTTTGGAGCGACGAGCAGTTCGCGGCGAGTGTGCGGGCGAAGGCCGAATTGCTCGAGGAAGGTCTCAAGACCATTGCTGAGCACGCCGGTGGGTCATTGCGTGGGCGAGGTCTTTTGCGTGGTCTGCGCTTTGAAGACGCGACCATCGCGGGTCGAGTCGCCGCTGCGGCATTCGAGCGCGGGTTGCTCGTTGAGACCTCCGGCTCGGCTGACGAAGTCGTGAAGATCATGCCGCCGCTCAACACTCCCGATGAACAGCTGAAGCGCGGTATCGCGCTGCTCGATGAGGCAGTCCGCGCGGCTACGGCCTAAGTACGCATCCGCGAAACATCATCCACCGGAATACAGCACACATCCGGAAAACGACGAGAGGAATTGCAATGAAGGTTATTCACATCGATGAACTCGAAGGCACCGACCGCGACGTCGACCACGACACGTGGCGCAGCCGTCGGTTCGTGCTCGCCAATGACAAGGTGGGATTCTCATTTCACGACACCCACCTGCGCGCGGGCACCGAAACGGAAATGTGGTACGCCAACCACATCGAGGCGGTCTACGTGTACCAGGGTACGGGCACACTCATCAACCGAGGTACCGGAGAAGAGCACGAGCTCAAGCCCGGCACGATGTACTTGCTCGACGAGCACGACAAGCACACCGTGAAGGCCGACACGGACATCCGTTGTGCGTGCGTCTTCAACCCGCCGGTAACCGGCCGCGAAGTACACGATGAGCACGGTGTCTACCCACTCTTGACCGTCTAATACCAACACTGACGAATGTCAGGAAGGTTAGGCTAACCTGATTTATAGGCTCAATACTGTGTTTGGCCTGGTATGCGCTTGAGAGGAGCTAGCAATGACATTCGTCAACATCACCGCACTTTCATTCCCAGAGGGCGCCGATGCCGAGATCGAGCGACGGTTCGCCGCGCGACAGAAAGGCGTCGACGGCTCAGAGGGGTTCGAGGGCTTCGAATTGCTTCGCCCACAGGTCGGAGAATCCCGGTATTTCGTTGTGACCCGATGGGACACCCGCGAAAACTATGAGAAGTGGGCCGCCACGCGTCCCCAAGACAAGCACGTCGAAGACGAACGTCAAGGCATGAGCGTCGAAGTCCTGGGCTTCGACGTCGTTGACCTCGACTGACCTTCCTTACGATTGTCACGCTGATGGCACACGAAGACTCGGACACAGGTACGGGACTGCCGTACGCACAGCGCAAAGCCGAAGACGCTCCCGGGCACTGGCTCCTCGCCAGGCTTGGCAAGCGAGTGCTTCGCCCCGGAGGCCTCGGCCTCACCCGGCAGATGCTCGACAAAGTCGGCATCAGCGGCGCAGCGATCGTCGAGCTCGCGCCGGGGTTGGGCCGTACCGCAACCGATATCATCGCGCGCGGCCCAGCCTCGTATACCGGGGTGGAGAAAGACGCGGATGCTGCCCGGCTCACCGAAAAGGCGGTTGGCACAGCAGGAACAGTGGTGAACGCCGATGCCGCGCAGACCGGTCTTCCGGACGCGTGTGCTGATGTCGTCATCGGCGAAGCCATACTGACCATGCAATCGGATGCAGTAAAGCATGCGATCGTTGCCGAAGCCGCGAGAATTCTTCGACCGGGTGGGCGCTACGCCATCCACGAGCTGGGACTGCAGCCTGCCGATCTCGATCCTGAGGTGAAGACTGAGTTGCGTAAGGACCTCGCGCGGGTGATTAAGGTCAACGCACGCCCGCAGACGATTCCCGAGTGGCGCGCGCTCCTAGAGGAAGCCGGGCTCGTCGTCGATTGGACCGGTACCGCACCGATGGCCTTGTTGCAGATGCGACGAAACTTGGCTGATGAGGGTGTCCGCGGCACGGCACGAATCATCCGAAACGTCCTTCGTGACCGGGATGCTCGTCGCCGAGTGATGAAGATGCGGGGGCTCTTCCGCAAGCACCGGGATGAGCTTCGTGGTGTCGCACTCGTGGCACGACGACCGGAATAAAGGGAGTCCCGCGATCGCGAGTGACCGCTGCACCTGTGCATCGGTTCCAGTCTTCACTGCTCAACCGCAATGCGTGCTTGCTTGAGCTTGTCCGGGTTTCGCACGATATGGAGCTTGGCGATGCGGTTTTCTGCCACATCGACCCAGTGCACCTGATCGAGCGCACCGTCCAGGAGCACTGCCAAGGCCTGGCGGTGATTCAGTTCCAGCAGAGCAACGTCGACACGGTCAGCAAATTTCTCGGAAAGTCCCGCAAGAAACCGTGCCACCCGTTCCGCGCCGACCACGGGCCGTAATGCCGCGGTGACCTTTCCGCCGCCATCGGTCACGAGTGTTGCATCCGTCGCGAGCAATTCCACCAGCGCTGCACGCTCCACTGGTGACAGTGACTCGAGCGTAATCATGAGCGCGATTTCCACCTCTTGGGCGTCAATGACGGCTTCATCCGCACCCGGCCCCGTCGCAATCGGTTCCGGCAGATATGACCCGACATAAGTGGTGCGGGCGCTGCGAAGCCGATCGATGGCGAGATTGGTGGTGACGCGCGCCAGTAGCGACCGAGCGTCGCGCACCTCCTCCGCCATTGGTTCAGCAGACGCGCAGCCACCTCGTAACCACGGGCGATTGTCCACCCCGATGGCATCCCCGGCACCCCAGACACCCGGAACGGGCGCACCGTCGGGGCCGAGTACCCGCAGATATTCATCGGTGCGGATGCGTCCACTCACGTCGAGCGCAAATCCGCTGTGTGCGCCAAGCGGTTCAGGCACGGGGCCGGTGGCATCTAGGGTCACGTCAGCGCCGACCGGGATCGAAGCGACTTCGACACCAAGCCGGTCGAGCGTTCGCAAGATGGCAGCCGTGGCACCGTCACTGAGATCACCGCCGACCTTGCCCGCCGCGACAAGTCGTATCTGCAGTGCTGGTGCGGCCGCGGCGAGTTCCGCGGCAAGCTCCACACCGGTGAGTCCGGCGCCGACAATTTCAATCGAACCGCGCGCACCCAAAGCTTGGATGCGCTCCCGGGCGGCAAGCGCATCCTCAAGGGTGTCGATCGAGTTCGGACGGCTCGCGCCCGCTACTTCGAGACGAACGCGAATACTCGCGCCGGGCTTGCCGTTCCCTTCACAATCGGTAGGGGAGCCACCACGATGAAGGCGCCCGTCGCGGGCAGTTTGTCGAGATTCTTGAGCGAAGTCACACCGTATTTGTCGTGGCCGAGGAAGTGGTAGTGCACCGGGAACGGCGGGTCAAAGGCGCCGGCGAGTCCCGCATCGATGCCGACCGTGTCCACCCCGATACCCGCAATCTGCGTGTTCGTTGCAAGCCACTCGGCGCATTCGACACTCACACCGGGGGTGTGCGAACCGTTTTCATCGGCATTGAGGAAGGACCTTTCGCTGCCGTCGTGCTGCTCCCAACCGGTACGGAGCAGCAGCCAAGCACCCTCGGGAAGTGCTCCGTGCTCGGCTTCCCACTGCTTGACGTGCTCCACCTCGACGAGAAAGTCAGGGTCCTGCGCGACCTGATCGCGCACATCCAACACGACAGCGGGGCCCACCAGTCGCGAGGGCAAGAGCTCCGAGACGTCTTTGCCATCTTTCCCGGTGACCCAGTGGATTGGCGCATCCACGTGCGTGCCCACGTGTTCACCGACGTGGATATTGTTGTGCGCCCAGAAGGGGCCACGTTCGTCGAACTGCGCTTTGTTCTCGAGCTCGAGATCGATGAGATCCTCGAATGGAGCGGGGAAACGAAGTGCCGGGGTCTCGGGGCTGAGCGGCGCGGTGAGGTCAATCACCTCGATTGTGCCGGTAGCGAGGCCACCGAGAAACTGCTCAATTGCGCCGGTGGACGTGGAAGTAGAAGTAATGTCGGTCATATAAGCACCTTTGCTCGAGCTGTTGTGGGGTTTTCGTCTGCGCTCACTAGTGGCCTTTGAACGCCTCGGTGAGCCACCAGGATTCGATACGAGTTATCTTCGCATCAATTAGGAGTGGAGTGTCTCGCGGGCCGTCAAGCCAGGTTTGTACGGGATCAAGGTCCTTTACGCTTCGTACCGTCACGGCGGTGAAGCCATAGCCCGCTGCGATTGCACGGAAGTCCGTGTCCGGGAAAGTAATAAAGCCCAAGTCGATGTCACTTGCACCAAAGTGGTGCAGCTCGGCACCTGCGGCAGCGTCGTTGTAGGCGATTATCACCAGCGGGATGCCGAGACGAACTACGGTCTCGAGTTCCGCTGCCGCCATCAACAGCCCAACATCCCCGGTGCCACAAATTGCGAGCCGCTCTGGCTGCGCGAACGACGCACCGATCGCGGTCGCGAGCCCAAGGCCTACGCACTGAAATCCCTGACCAAATACGAGGCCATTGGCGTCGGGCGTATCGAGGAAAACGCTCGGCCAGCCCAGGAAATTACCGGAGTCGATCGCGGTCACCCGCTCGCGATCAAGCATCCGATTGAGTTCGATTGTGAGCGCACGCGGGTCAATATGTTCGGCATCACTCGAGTCTTCGAAAGGAATTGACGGCCAATGGCCTTCGACTGCGATGCGCTCGCGGATTTCCGGGGTGCGATAGCCCTCACGATCGAGGCCGCGCTGCGCTAGCTCCGCGGTGACTGCCCGCGCGACCTCGACGGAATCACCGATCACGGCGAAGTCAACGGACCGGTGTCGACCAGGGGCGAGCGGATCGACGTCGACCTGCACACGCTTCGCCTCGCCCAAGAGACGACCGTGACCGGTGGTCCACATATTGAGAGCGGAGCCGAAGGACACAATGAGATCGGCACCGGGGATGAGCTCGGCCGCGAGCGGGGTGCTGAGCCCACCGGACACATCTAAGGAAAACTCATCCACGTTGAAGAGCCCCCGAGAGACTGCCGACGTGGCAAGTAGCGCACCGGAGCGCGCCCCAAGTGCACGCAACTCGGGGCCAGCATGACGAGCGCCGCGGCCAGCAATGATGACGGGACGTTCGGCCGCCGCAATCAAGTCGCCAAGTGCCACAACAGCCGCGTGATTCGGTGCGGTGGGCACCAACTGTGGTGTCCGCACGGTATGCGTATCGGTGAGCGTGGCCTGCTGCACGTCGAGCGGCAGATTTACCACAACCGGGATGCGCTTGGTCACCGCAGTCGTGTAGGCCCGCTCGATCTCGCGGCTTGCGCTTTCGGGTGTGAGACGGAAGCTCACCGCTCCGACGGATTCAACGAGTCGGTCTTGCTGAATCCAGAAATTGGAGTGTGACGCGGATGCCGCAACCTCGGCGGTGAGCACGATCATTGGGGTACTTGATTTCACCGCTTCGGTGAGCCCGGTGACGAGGTTTGTGAGCCCGCAGCCCTGGTGCACTGATACCGCCGGTACCGACTGGCCGACTCGAGAAAAGCCATCCGCCATAGACACCGCGCCACCCTCGTGACGTGCGGCGACAAACTTGGCGCCACGCTCAATGAGCGCTCGGGTGAAGTCGTAATTGCCACTGCCGATTAGCCCAAACACGGTGGTGACACCGAGCTCTCGCAAATCATCGGCGACTTGTTCAAAGACTCGCATTTGTGGCTGCTCCTATACAGACGGGCCCACCGGGTGGGGGCCCACTCATGCTACCGAGCGGCGGCGGAATTGCCAGGACACTCCATAGTGGAAGTGGTTCACTTCGCGCATGGCTGACGGAGCAATGACGCCAACTGTCCGAAAACTACTAATTGCTGTGAGTGTGGCGGGAGCCATCGCAGTATTGAGCTTTATCGCATCCATTTTGCTCACCGGTGAACCTGCCAACGTCCTTCGAATAGTTGCCATTGTCGCGGCTATTCGTGCTGCAGTGCTTGGGGTCAGTTTCGCCTTGATCGGAGGTCGACGATGAGTATATTTCTTATTCTGATTATGGCTGTCGGGGCGCTCGCGGTCATCTCGTTTATTGGGTTTATTGTGGTCGCTGCCAGTCAGGGAAGGAAGCATAGAACCGCATCCACCCTGCTGACAATCTTCATTATTCTGGGTGTGATTTGTGCAGTCCTCGGAGTGCTCTTGGCGTTTATCAACGGCACGTAGCGGCAGGATTGATACTTTGCAACAGCTCACCGTTCCGCCTGATCTTGCCAAGAGCGTCATCCGATCGAACATGACGCTCATCTGCATATTTATCCCGGTGCTGTGGCTGCCGAATATTCCACTACTGATCAACGCGTTGTCCAATCAAGATGAGGGCAATGCCACGATTCCGCTGCTGATGCTGTCGCTGTTCTTGCTGCTTTCTGTGGCGCTGGTTCTGGGGACTTGGCTTCTCGCGCGACTCTCGGTGCGAAAGACACGTATTGAATTCGGCGACGGACAGTACCGATTCGTGAATTGGGGTAGCCACGATCGGAGCGTGTCCGCAGCCAGCATTGAACGCGCCGTTCTCGTGGAACAAATGGGACTGAGTGGCACAAATCCAACGCACCATCTTATTGTGCTGGGTCGACAAGGTGAACGACTGACGCATTTTGTGGGACAGATGTTTTATCGGTCGCAGTTTCACGCGGTTGTTCAAGATATGCAAGCCAACGGCGCGGCAGTAAATGTGTTCAATGAACCGATTACGCCACCACAATTGCGTGCCATTGATCGCCGATTGCTGTCTTGGCGACGGGCATATCCATTCCTGTTCGCGCTGGCTATTATCGGCCCGCTTCTTGTCTTGGTGATCATTGCGCTGATTATTGTGTTCGGTTTCATCACGCAGCGATAGCGTGAGCGGCACGCAGGCACAATGACGTGACCGCTCGTGCCGATCGAAAACGAAAAGGAGGGGAACAAGGTATGTCCCGCATCTTCATCACTGGATCTACCGATGGACTCGGACTACTCAATGCCGAGCACCTGCAGGCAGCTGGTCACGAGGTGGTCGTGCATGCGCGAAACACCGAACGGCGCAGTGCGGTGCAGACACTCATCGACAACGGTGCCAGCGTCGTTATTGGCGACCTTGCCAATGCCCAACAAACCCGTGACCTGGTGCAGCAGGCGAATGATCTCGGGCGCATGGACGCTGTGATTCACAATGCGGGCATTCTTGACGGGCCAGACGTCTTCGCGGTCAACGTGCTGGCGCCATTCATCCTGACCGCCGCAATGGCCCGACCGGCACGACTTGTCTATCTCACGAGCGGCTGGCACCAGGACGGACACGCGGCTACCGCTGCCCTGCACACCGCTGATGGGCAGCACGAAGTCTCCTATGCCGACAGCAAACTCTTTGTGACCACCTTCGCCGCGGCAGTCGCGCGACACTGGCCCGAGGTGCGCAGCAACGCCGTGGACCCGGGATGGATGCCCACCAAGCTTGGTGGGTCACACGCCACCGGCAACCTCGACCTCGGTACGCGCACCCAAGAGTGGCTCGCGGTCAGCGAGGATGCATCTGCGCGAGTGTCGGGGGAGTACTGGCACTATCAGGAACGCAGGCAAGCGCATCCGGCAGTACACGACGAGTCGTTTCAAGATGAACTCTTGGACACGCTCGCAAGAATCACCGACCTGCCCTTCAAATAGGACCTTGCTGGCACTCGCTGATGTCGGGCAACTCTGCGTTCCTTCGACGCTATTTCTACTTTAGATGCTCTAAGCGAGAAATGACGGCGTGGCGATCACGGTTAGTCACACCGCCTTCTCCATCGGCGGCTCGAGGCATATTGGATGCTGCCTGTCGCGCATCCAGCCGAGAAACGATCACGTTTGTTCTAATTATTGGATGCGTGGGTTTTGGCAAGGAGTACGATCACTATTCGCCGGCTTCGGTTGGTGGCGAGTGAATCCTGGCGTGATGGCCGCCGGACTCATCCCGGCGCTGATCGTTGCGATTCTGCTCGGGGCCGCGCTCGTTGCGCTGGCCATCGCGCTTCCGGATCTCGTTGCCTGGCTCACACCCTGGGCTGCGGGATGGACAGAATGGGTCACGAATCTTGTCCGCATTGCCGTCGGTGCGGGAGTATTCGTCGGAGCGCTCGTGCTCGCCGGATTCACCTTCACCGCGATCACCCTCGTGGTCGGTGAGCCGTTCTACGACCGTATTTGGAAGAGCGTGGAGCGACAAAATGCGGGCGGTGTTCCCGACAGTAATTACAGCTTTTGGGGCGCTATCGGTGATTCGCTGGTGCTAATTCTTCGAGGCATCGGGATCGCGATATTGACCGCGCTGCTCGGTCTGATCCCCTTTGTCGGTGGCTTCGTTGGTGCAGCCGCCGGACTGCTCCTCAGCGGCTGGGTGCTCGCCGACGAACTCACCTCGCGTGCCCTGACCGCTCGCGGCATCGAACCGCGCGACCGGGCCACAATCCGTCGTCTGAACCGTGGCAAGGTGCTCGGTTTTGGAACGACCACAAGCGCACTCTTTCTGATCCCGCTCGGCGCAATCGTCACCATGCCAGCCGCAGTTGCGGGTAGCACCCTGCTCGTGCACGAGCTTCTCAGTAGCGAGCAGACGGAGGCACGCTCAACGCGATGAATATTGGAAACCTTCTCGGCGCCGCCGTGGGACTGGTCGTCTGTGTAGCCTTTATCGGCGCAGTCATCTGGCTAGTGGTCCGACAAAGCCGCCGCGCAAGAACACAATTCGGTGAACTCGACCCCGAGTTTGTTGGCTGGCCCATCGGACAGGGCGTTGTGGTGGAACTGACCTATCTCAACATCCAAATCAATGAACGCTTGAAATACCGCATCGCCTACCGAATTCGGGCACAAGACGGGAGTGAATTCTTCGGGTGGGAGGTCAAGTTTCTCGGGAGGATGATCGACCGACCTCGGTTCAAACCGGGAACGATGCATCTCATCGCTTACCGACCAGGGGTCTCAGATGAAGTGCGCGCAGTGCCGCCAAGCTACAATCCGCATCCTCAGTAGGTGCCTGGCTCACTAGGCGCCTGACGAAGCGCTACGGCCGGTCCACAATTACTTTGCCCAGCGGCATGAGCGCCACGGGCACCAATTTGAAGCTCGCGAAACCGAGCGGGATGCCGATGATCGTGACGCACAGCAGCACGCCGGTGATGATGTGCTCGAGCGCGAGCCACCAGCCCGCGAGGACCACCCAGATGATGTTGCCCAGAAGCGCACCGACCCCCGAGTCCGGTCGATTGACCACCTCACGACCGAATGGCCACAGCGCGTAGACGCCAATGCGGGCGGCGGCAATTCCCCACGGGATCGTCACGATCAGGATGAACATGACTGCGGCCGCGAGCATGTACCCGAGGAATAGCCAGAACCCCGAAAGCACGAGCCAAATAATGTTGAGAAGGGTCTTCATGGCTCTATCTTCGCAGCCGGATACGCAAAGGCGCGTCGAGCCGCGAGGCCACCAAGGTAGGAATCCGCTGGGTGGCTGTCGACAGCATCCTTCACCGAGTGTGAGACTGACGTGACCGGCCCAATAAACCGGACGCATCCAATCGAGGGAGAGAAGCAATGACAGCAATCACGAGCGCTGACGCCGAGCGGACCCTACCGAACTGGCGCGTTGTTGAGCGCGGACTCGAGGTCGATCTCAAAGCGAAAGACTTCCGCCAGGCATTCGATTTCCTCACACAGATTGCCGAACTCGCGGAAACCCAGCAGCACCATCCCGACTTCAACGTGCGTTATAACCGCATCCGGATGCGGGTCATGAGTCACGATGTCAATGGCCTCAGTGACCGCGACATCACCTTCGCGAAGGCTGCCGATGCGCTAATTGACGAGGCGGGCCTAGAACGCAGCTTCACCAATGTGCAAGAGCTCATGATCACGATCGATACGCTCGACATCGCGAAAATCAAGCCGTTTTGGTTGGCCGTGCTCGGCTATGAACAGACGCATTCCGATCTCCTCCGTGACCCGAACTCGACGCACCCGAGCGTCTGGTTCCAGCCGATGGGCGAGCCGCGCAATCAGCGCTCGCGCACCCACATCGATGTCCTGGTGCCGGTTGATGAACGGCAGGCCCGAATGGATGCCGCGATTGCGGCAGGTGGGACGTTGCTGACGGATGAATTTGCGCCGTCATTCTGGGTACTCGCGGATGCTGAGGGGAATGAAGCGTGCCTGTGCACCTGGGAAGATCGCGGCGAATAGCGATTTCCAGCGTTGCCTGAGCGTTCGATAAGGTACGCGAGCCTACCGTTTCTGGCAGGTTTCTATTTTCTTATCGGAGGTTCATGGCCGTCTCTATCGCGCGTCGACGCTGGTCGCTGTACGCACTCTTTCTGATTCCGGGTCTTGCCCTTTCGTCTTGGGTAACGAGAACACCAGCAATTCGAGACTTACTCGAAGCATCGACCGCACAAATGGGGCTTGTTCTCTCCGGAATGTCGATCGGCTCAACGCTCGGGATATTGAGCTCCGGTCCGCTCGTGAGCCGCTTTGGGGCACGCACGATTACCGCAATCGGGCTTTCCGGGGTCGTGTTGAGCATGCCGATTATCGGTGTTTCCGGGGCAATGGGCTCGATGTGGATCGCCGCAGTGGGGCTGTTTTTCTTCGGTGCCGGTATGGGCGCAGCGGAAGTCGCCATCAATATTGAAGGTGCGGACATCGAACAGGTCAGTAAGAAGTCCTTTCTGCCTTCGATGCATGGCTGCTTTAGTCTCGGCACGGTCATTGGTGCGGTCTGTGGCATCATCGCAACCGCAATTGGTTTCTCGGTGATTATCCACTTGATCATCGTTGGGGTGGTGACGCTGATTCTGCTGATCGGAGGAATTCGCGGAGTGCTGCCCGAGACTGGCAAAGCACTTGGCCGGAATGTCGACAGTGTGGCAGAACCCGCTCGTCCGAAGGTATGGAAAGACCCGAATCTCTTGCTCATCGGGGGCATTATTCTTTCGATGGCTCTCGTGGAGGGCACCGCGAATGACTGGCTCCCGCTGATCATGGTGGATGGTCACGGGTTTGACGAAACTGTGGGCTCGCTCGTGTTCGCTATGTTTGCGGCCGCGATGACCATCGGCCGCTTGGTGGGTGGCAAGTTCGTGCATCGATTCGGGCGCGCGCCGGTCCTGTTCGTGAGCGCGCTGAGTGCGGTTGCGGGGCTTGCAGTGGTGGCGTTCGTGGACAATCAGATCGCGGCAGCGACCGCGGTGGTGTTGTGGGGGTTAGGTGCGTCGCTGGGATTCCCCGTCGCACTCTCGGCAGCCGGAGACTCCGGGCCGGATGCAGCCAAACGGGTCACCCTCGTATCCATCATTGGGTACATCGCCTTCCTCGTTGGCCCGCCGCTACTTGGTTTCGTCGGCGAGGCCATTGAATTACGGGGTGCGCTCATGATTCCGCTCGTACTTGCCGCTGCAGCAGCCGTGCTCAGTTTGGTGATATGGCGACGAGCGAAACGTTCCGACGAATCGACTTGACCTGGACGCGCACTGACGTCAGAAGCACTGACTCGTTACAGGCAACAGCAGCCGCTCGCAGCTCTTCGGTAGATACAGTGATTGGATGCTTGAACTGCGAGACTCGGCCATTGAAACGGCCAGGATGCTGCTCGGCGCGGTACTGCGACGAGGGCCCGTCGCGGTGGTGATCACCGAGGTTGAGGCCTACGAGGGGGAGCGGGACCCTGCTTCGCATGCCTACCGCGGCCCCACCAAACGCAATGCCGTCATGTTTGGTCCGCCCGGACATCTGTACTGCTATTCAATGCACGGGCACACCTGCTGCAACGTGGTGTGCAGCCCCGAGGGTGACGCCGCCGCGGTGCTGATTCGCGCAGGTCGCGTGATTGACGGCATCGAGCTCGCTCGCGAACGACGCCCCGGTGTGAAAGATGACTGGCTCGCGCGCGGACCCGGCTGCCTCACAAAGGCACTCGGCATCACCATGGCTGACTACGGCACGCCACTGTTCGATCCGACCAGTGAGGTGACGCTTTCCGCAGGGCAGCGGGTCTGGCAGATTGATTGCGGACCGCGAGTGGGGGTGTCCCGAGCACACCGGGAACCGTGGCGATTTTGGGTAGCGGGAGACAAATCGGTGTCGGCCTATAAGCGTGCCCGAACGCTGCGCGAATAGTGTGCCCGCGTCATCCATTCAAGGTCATTACGATAAACAGCACCGCGGTCGCAAGCAGAATTGCACCCGTAAGGAAGCTGGTGCGCGTCGGACCAACCCGCGCGCTTTCGCGATCCGGAACTGCGAACATCACCACGGTGGTCCCAATGGAAATCGCCACGGCCATGATGATGTAGATCGGGGTTTGATACAGCCACGTGTACAACACGAAATGCATCGAGCAAATCACCGCGAATGCATACGGAATGAGCGCATATCGCTGTTTGACTGCGAGGTAGATCAACAGTGGCAGACCAAGCAATTGCGAGGTGCCAATCAGAATTGAAAGCTGGGTGAGCGCATCCTCGACGGGACGCTCCTGACCAATCGCACCGATCGCTAGAGAGAGCCCCATCGCCATGGGAAACGCAACAAGCCCTTGGAAGAGGGTGGCGTAGCCGGCGGTGCGCTCAGGCGCGCGAAGCCAGAGCACACCGCAGATGATCCAAGTGGCACCGTAGGCCACAAGAAAAGCCGCACCATAGAAATTCTGCTTTGCGAGTTGCTGTAGCGATTCGATGAGGTCCATCGTGAAGGCCCTTCCTCATGGCTTGGTGGCAACTATCCAAACAGCCCTGCGAGCAATTCATCCGAGCGCGCCTGCCCCTCGAGGTCGTGCATGCCATTGCTCACCAAAAGCTCCGTCGCCCCTACGTAGGCGAGAAGTTTCAAGATGCTTGATTCCACTTCCGCCGGGGTACCGTAGATCGCATTCGTAAGGTTTGCCTCGACACGATCGCGTTCTCGATCATTCAGCGTTTCGATATCGAGTTCGGATGCTGGCACCAGCGGGTCGAAGGAACCAGTCGTTCGAGACATCGCCAGCGTCCACGCTTCGGGAAGTAAGAGTTCCCGCGCACGTTCTACAGTGTCGGCGACCGCCACATTAGCCGAAGCGATCACCGTTGGTTCGGCGAACCAGTGTGAGGGCTGGAAGTGTTCGCGATAGTGGCGGATTCCTTCGTGTCGATCACCCTCCGCGGCATTGAGGAGTGACGGTCCGCCGACTACGACGCCGAGACCGGCTTGGGCAGCAAACTTGAGACTCGCACCATGGGCGAGCACGTATAGCGGCGTTGCCGCACTATTTGGCGGCTGCATTGTGATGTCTGCGTCGCCAGACAGGTAGCTCTGCAGCTGTTTCAGATCCTCCGGGAAGTCGCTGCCCGAATCCTTGCGCTGTCGCAGCGCGTCACGGATGCCCTGGGTAAAACCAACCGACCTGCCGAGTCCAATGTCGATGCGACCCGGGTAGAGCGCTTCGAGGGTTGCGATCTGTTCTGCAACGGTGAGCGGCTGGTGAGCCGGGAGCATGATTCCTCCCGAACCAACACGAATGTCCGTGGTAGCAGCGGCGATCGCCCCGATGAGCAGCGTCGGTGAGGAGCCAACAATTCCCGGAACCCCGTGGTGTTCCGCCACCCACATCCGTTTGTAGCCAAGCCGCTCGGCCCGCTGCGCGCGACTGACCACATCCCACAGCACTTCGGACTCATCGGATCCCGCACGAGCATTGGCGCGATCGAGAATGGACAGCGAGACGTGATGGGCGACCGGATACATGAACTTATTGTGACGAACACACGCGAGTATTCCCAGTGTGCGTTACCGGAACGACATCGAAGCCCGGTCCCCGGCACATTCTGGGCGCGGGATTCTGAGTCTTTTCGGCGGATTACCTGGGACAATCTGAGTATGCAGTCCGAAACTCTCCTCACCGCAGACTTAGCTCGCGCGGCCCGTGCCCTTGCCCAGGTTTCTGCTGACACCGTCGCTGAATCAGCAGTGCTCACCACGAAGCAGATTCGTGATTTTGAGCGAGGCCTGATCCGCCTCGACGCCGAAACGAAGCAGCGCCTCCGGCGCACGCTCGAGAGCTACGGGGTCGAGTTTCTCGCGGAATCTGACGATCACGGGTATGGCGTGCGACAGAAGTTCAACTCGACAAAATCGCGTCGTCTCAACACTTGGGAAAACGAAGGTGGACCCGTGTATGAGGATGACATTTAGCGGTCAGGTCGCCCTTACAGTAGGCGGGCGAAATCTTCCTTCGCCTGTCGCAGGTGTGTCCAGGTCTCAATCTTGATGATTTCGGGGACCTCACGGAGCCGCTCGAGACAGTCAAACAGCGCAACCGAACCGTGCGCACGAATCACCAGCACCGCGTCGTAACGACCAATTGCGGCGATCGCAAATTCGATCTCCTCTTGGTCAAGAACTTTCTGTAGCACCGGACCTGTATCGCCGTTCAGGATAAGTCCCGCGCCGATCGACATCACCCGACCGTAGCGACCGCCGCGCTCCATCACCACGATGCGCAACACGTTTGAGTCAAGCAGTCGATGGACGCGCGTGCGCACCGCAGATGGTGAAAGGCCAACAACGTCGGCCAGCTCCTGCCAAGACTTGCGGCCGTCGGCGCCGAGTGACGCGATGAGTTGACGGTCCTTGCCGTCGATATGGAGATCGTCGAAAGAGTTGTGAGAGAGATATCCCTTCACGACGCTTGAGTAGATCATCGTGGTCGTTCGAGTGATTCCGGGGAAAGCGCGAACTCGGCTGAGGAGCGACTGGAGCTCCTCTTGATCCTTGAGGCGCACCTCCATCACCGCTTCATACTCTCCGGTGACGGTCGAGACAAATACGCTCTCTTCAAGCGACGAAAGATATTCCAGTACCGGAGTAACCGGCCCTTGGATCGCAAATGCGACGTGTGCGATCAATTGCGGGCCGTTGAGGAGTGGATGCGTGGCGGCGACGATCTTCAAGTCACCAGACTCTTGAAGTTCCTTGAGCCGTGATGCGACGACCGCGCGGGGGAACCCCGTCGTGTTCGCCAGGGACAGCACCGTGGCCCGCGGTTCAGCTTTGAGCGCGGCAACGAGTCGATCGTCGAGTTCTGAACGGGAGTCAGGCATGGGGGTTACACCTTAAAGGAATAGGAACCATTCGCGGTGCGGAGGATCGAATAGGGCGATACCGCAGGGGCCCACGAACGGACCAAAGAAATGATAGCCCGACATTTAGCGTTCGCAACTCATTAAAGACGCAGCAACGGGCACGTTAAAGCCGGCGCGTGAAGTCCTCCTTGATGGCTTGAAGGTGAGTCCAGGCTTCGACTCGACGGACAGCCGAGTGAGCTCGAATTGATTCGAGAGCCTCGTGGAGCGAGGCGAGACTCGTCGTGCGAATCGTCACCAGGGCATCAAAACGGCCGATCGTGGCAACCGCGAAATCTATCGGCAGCTTGTCACGAAGATCGGGCAGGACCTGCAGGGCATCGGCGCTCAAGGTAAGTCCGACGCCGCAAGTGAGCACCTGACCGTACCGGCTGCGTTCCCTTAAGACGGTGATCTGGGCAATTCCCGCATCCAGCATCCGGTGCACGCGAGCGCGTGCCGCCGAGGGAGATAGCTCCACTGACTCAGCCAGGAGTTGCCAGCTCATGCGGCCGTCGATTTGCAGTTCTTCAAGGAGTTGCCGGTCAATGCTGTCGATGGGGATCGGGGTGAATCGTTCTTCCTCGAGATACCCCTTAACGACGGTTGAGTAGATCAGAGTATCGACGCGTGATACCGCGTCATCAGCCCGAACATCGGCAATCAGCGAATACAACTCTTCGTGCGTTCGGACGCGATACTCAAATACGAAGTCATAGGCGCCAGCAACAATCGTCAGGAACACCGTTTCTTCACGGGCCTGAATTTGATCAAGGATCGCGGCAATGGGGCCGTTGGTCGACACTGAAATGTGGGCCATGATGCCGTGGCCAGAAAGTTGCGGGTGGACCACGCCAACGATCCGGATGTCCGCGGATTCAATCATCTCGTGCAGTCGCGAAGAAATTGCGGCTCGGCTGAACCCTGTTGTGCGAGACAGAGCAAGCACGCTCGCACGCGGGTCTTCGGTGAGCGCCGCAATGAGGCGCTCATCAAGATCTGCGTGTGCCTCAGGCATCGGGTCGCTCCAGTGTTCTCTCGTTGCCCATCAGCATATGGCTAAGCAGTCTCGGCAATATCGTCGTGAGTGTAAAAAGAATCAAACATGAGTGATCTCTGCGCTTCAGGCGTTCTTCGCAGCCGTTTGTTCGCTTTCTTATGGCGGAAACGTTGTCGGGCGTGCGCCGAGAAGTGGCAAGTCACCATGCGGTATTGAGCGTGGGCAAGTAGTGTCCGAAACGTGAATGGGTTCCCGGATGACAGTGGCTCAGCACCACTCGAACTTGGCCGCAACATGAGCGCTGAGGGAATAGTGCTGTGCGGTGGTGGAGCGGCGATTCTGCTCCAGTTGACGCATCCCAAAGTTGCTGCTGGCGTGGCGCGACACAGTGATTTCGACTCTGCTCCGTTGCGCAGACTTGAGGGAACGCTCGATTTTGTGACCGCCGTTGTGCACGGTACCGATGCAGATCGCGCACTCGTGCGGGACCGCGTGAATTTTGTGCACGGTTTTGTCCGTGGTGACCTCGATGGCGAACGCTACGACGCACGCGATCCTGATCTTCAACTCTGGGTTGCGGCGACACTCTTTGTGGCAGCGCGGGATACCCACGCACGAGTATTTGGGAGGGCATCTCACGCCGCCGAAGAGAGTCTGCTTGCGTGTTTTGCATCGATCGCCACCGAGCTACAGGTTCCGGACGATCGCTTCCCGGCAACAACGGCAGAGTTTGAACGGTGGTGGCGAGAGGAACTCGGTACCAAGACGGTGGGTGAGGATGCTCGAGCGGTGTTTTCGAGGCTGCGGCAACCGGCCGGTGCATCGCTTTGGTTGCGCGCGCTTACGCCCTTGGTGGTTCGAGTGTCACTGTCCATGTTGCCCGCTCGAATCCGGCGTGAATTTGCTCCGGAGTGGTCGAAACTCGATCGCTTCATTGTGGAGCTGTGGTGGGCAATAGTCCTGCCGATCTACCGAATTCTTCCGCGCCGAGTCCGAACCGTGCTCGTGACACGACAACTCCGCCACCTCCGATCGACAGCGTGAAGGGCGACGACCGAAGGTGGCGAATCACGGTGACTGCTTCCGGACTAGTGGCGCGGCAATCGGACGACCATCGCGGTGCCCTCACCGTGGAGCGAGCGCATTTCGACACTGCCCTTGTGGCGCTCGATGATCGCCCGGACAAACGGCAGGCCAAGTCCGGAGCCTTCAGTTCCGCGGGCCTCGCGACCGCGGCCAAGTTCTTCCCACACGGTCTCGACCTCATCCGGCGGAATCCCGATGCCGGTGTCGGCAATTTCGATGAGCACCGAATCATCTTCTTCGATTGCCCGTACTTCAATGCGGTCGTTTGGTTCCGAATACTTCACGGCATTCGCAAGGAGATTTGAGAGCGCGAAAAACAGCAGATCGCTGTCCCCTCGGATTTCAGGGAGCGGTCGCGGCGCACGCGGGATGGAGACATCCCAGGAACGCTGATCGGCGCCGGGAAGCTCTTTGGCAGCCATGACAGCCTCGGCAATGAGCTCTGAAGGGTCGAGTGGCGTTGGTTCGATTACGAGCAGTTCAGCTTCGCTGAGCCGGCGAAGGTCGGAAAGCAGCCGCGTGAGGTGACGCGCCTGCGTGTCGATGCTCCGTTGCTGCTGTGCGGAGGGGCCATCGGCGATGGCGAGCCGAATGCCTTGAATCGGGTTTTTCATTTCGTGGTCGAGACGAGCAAGAAACCGCCGGTGCCGGTCGCGCTCTGCGATGAGGGCCGCATCCAGCTTTTTATTCGCTCGTCCGCGTATCGATAGCCATAGGACTGCCGCAGGGAGCAGCGCCAAGGTGAGTGCGGCGCCGATCCAGGTGGGAAGCCAGGCGAAAATAAAATCAACGGTGAGGATCCTATTCTCGCCGGTGGCTTGCCACGCCACACTCACTATGACGCCAATGACGAGCGGAATAAACGCAAGCAAGGGCAAGAGCCAAAGCCTGCGACTCATGCCCGTTCCACCCGCCCGCGGAATCGATAGCCGAGCCCCTGCACGGTTTCGATGAACTCAGGGTCGCCGGCGTCGTCGCCCAGGATGCGCCTGAGTTCGGCAACTCGATGGTCCACCGCACGTGTGGTCACAATCGCGTCAAATCCCCACACTGACTGCAATAGGCGGTCTCGAGAGAACACTTCGTCGGGGTGTGACATGAGGTACTCCAATAACGAGAACGCCTTTGGGGTTGCTTGTAATTCTGTGCCATCGAGGTGAATTCTCCGCGAAGTGCGTTCGATCCGAAGCGGACCACTTCGCAGGGTGTCGGCAGCAGAGAGCGGAGCCTGGCCTGCAATAGTTCGGCGCAGGACTGCGCGAATCCGCGCGAGGAGCTCTTGCGGGTCGAAGGGCTTATTGAGGTAGTCGTCTGCGCCTTCCTCCAACGCGGCGGCACGCTCGAAGGATTCGCCCACTTGCGTGAGCAGAATCACTGGTAACCAACCATCTTGTGTGCGGATTCTCCGCAGTGTCTCTCGACCATCGATCCTCGGCATCATGACGTCGAGGACCACCAAATCAGGCTGTTCGTTCGCGATCTTCTCGAGCGCATCCTGGCCATCGACTGCGGTGCGAACTTCGAATCCACTGCGCTCGAGAAACGGGCCGAGGTGGGTGCGAATCGTCTCGTCGTCATCGACGAGCAGGACCTGTTGACGTGCGCTCATAGTTCGACGGTACCCTGTTCGAGGCTTCGGTTTCCGCGCCCAATCAAGTTGTCGCAGACCTGCGACAACGGCGCGATTCTGGTGCAAAACCGGCTTCGTAGGCTTGAAGTAACAAGATCCGGAGCCCACCGAATACTCCGGACTTAGGGAACGGAGCCATCATGACCAACACAGTGTTCAGCCCACGTCGAGTTCGCAATATCGTCGGATCGATCATCGCTACCGGCGCCGCCTTCGCAATGCTGGCCGGTTGCACCGCGTCACTTGGGCCTGCAGCGGCACCGCAAGCAGACAGCACCCCGGTACCTCCCGCCACAACGGAGCAGGAATCGAACCAGGATGACCAGTCGATTGCCGAACCTGGCACGACCGAGCAGACAGATGCGGCACAGAACAATGCCGCTCAAGACGAGGCCCAGCAGTCGCAAAGCGGCTCGGAGGATGTCATTCGCATCGACTGTGATGATGATGACGACAACATCGTGATCGACCAACCGGGTACCTACGAAGTGCTCGACGATTGCGACCTCATCACCATTGAAGCGGACGGCGTCACGATTTCATTCGACGAAACCGACGACCTCGATATTCGCTCGAACGACGTCACGGTCACCGCAAATGAGATTGACGACCTGCGGATTTCAGGAGACCGGAATACCGTGACCACTCATGAAATTGACGATGTTGACGTTTCGGGATCAGACAACACCGTAACTTGGACCGACGACGATGATCTGGACGACGACGATGACCTGCGCGACTCGGGATCGAATAACACTTTCAACCGTGGCTAGGGTCAAGTCGGGAGAGTCTCGTCCACTAGGGTGATGGTCATGAATTTGACTGCACCTGAACGAACTCAAAGTCACCCTGTGCGGCGACGCTGGTTTACCGGCGTCGCCGCAGTATTGTCGTTTGCGCTCCTTACTGGCTGTGCATCAATGGATGCGGAGGAACGCGAAGAGCGAGGTGAACGAGAAGAAGAGTCCTCGGCTGACGTTGCAGATTCTGATGCTGAATCCGGTGAAGATAACTCTTTCGGCGATGAATCGAATACCGAGGCTGGCGGGGAATACGAAGCGCCTCAGTATATGGTCCGCGGCGAGGCCGATGCGCCAAATACGGTAGAGGTGTATTTGGACTACCTGTGCCCGCACTGTGCCACCTTCAGCGAAGGTATTGAGTCGGAAATTGTGGCGGAGTTCGTCGATTCAGGCGATGCGAAGATTATTTATCATGATTTCATCATTATCGACCCAGAAGGGTCGACGATGCTTGCGGTTGCCGCGCGTGCCGCGGGTCTGCAAGACAAATACGCTGAATTCCATGATCTGGTATTGAGTGAGCAGTCGGCAATTTCCGATTCGCCCGACGGGATCACTGTTGATCTTCTCGTTGATTATGCCGATGAAGCAGGTGTTGCCGACCTGGATGCCTTTGCCGCCGAAGTCTCTGGTATGCAACTCCAAGCGGAAGTGGATGCAAGTTCAGCGGCTGCCAGCGATGCGGGTATCGCGGGCACGCCAACTGTGATCGTTAACGGTGAGCCGGTTGCCGATCTCTCATTTGAGTCAATTTCAGCACTCCTGGAAAGCGAGTAATTCCCTCACAAAGACAGAAAGTGGGGCGATCCCGAACACGGGATCGCCCCACTTTTACTATTAATGCGCTAACACCAATTAGGCATTTGCGTTGTCATAAGCCTCGAGCACTGCGTGCGGAACGCGACCGCGGTCTGCGACCTCGTAGCCATTGGCAACTGCCCACTTGCGAATGGCAGCGAGGTCACGCTTGGGGCCAGTGCTGGGCAGCTGAGTGCGGGTTCCACGCTGTGCACGCCCGCCTACGCGACGAGCCTTATTGATGTACTGGCCGAGTTCTTCACGAAGAAGTTCGGCATTCTTGCTTGCAAGATCGATTTCATACTCAACACCGTCGAGTCCGAACTTGACGGTTTCGCCAAGTCCATCGGGGAGTACTGATCCATCAAGGTCGTCAATTATCTGGTATACCACTTTGCGCGCCATCTGTGATGCTCCTTGCTCGACACGATCGATTGATTGAAGACGTCTCTCGTTGAATTATTCATTCAACGGGGTCAGTACATTCTTTGCAATAAACCCGCCAATTGCAAATCAACTCACCGATATTCGAGCGTGTTCTCAGGGTCATGAATAGCGCGCCCCGGTTCAGCAAATTCCGATTTGATCAGGATTTGAGCTAATCGTTGGCGAGGCCCTGCGCCGGAGCGATGCGGGTCGCTCGTTGTGCCGGACCAAATCCCGCAAATATGCCGAGTACAAGCGCGACTGCAGTTACGCCAATAATTCCCAGCCAGGGGAGCGCAATAACCACGTTCTCTGCCGGGAGTGCGGAATATGTTGCAGCTAAACCGAGTGGAATGCCGATTACGAGCGAGAAAGCTGCACCTACTGCGGCAAGCGTGATTGATTCGTGGAGAATCATGCGACGTGTCTTATTCCGAGTGAGTCCCAGCGCACGCAAGAGGGAAATTTCTCTACTGCGTTCAGCAACGGCGAGGGCGACCACACTCGTCAGACCAATTGCCGAAATGACAATGGTTAGGCCCAGCATCCCGATTACGAAGGCGGCAACCATCTGGAATACCTGCTCATAGAGTTGCACGACAGAAAGTGACCCATACGTATGGAGCTCCGGGTACTCGGCCTCAAAGTCCTCTATCTCGCTGATGAGTTGCGAGGATTCACCGTCGGCCGCGGTTACCCATAATTGACTCTCCGTGGACGAGCCGCCGAGCTCAGCCAGGGTATTCTCACTTACCACGCCAATTGATTCCATCGACATTTGGTTTTGAACTGACTGATCAAGTTCCGTACTTCGAATCCTAAGCGACACCGTTTCACCGTCGACACCAGTTATCTCAACAGTCGCGCCGCTCGTAATGTCTTCAGCAACGATCGACCATTCGGGTACCAGGAGCTCGCCATCCGAAACCTCAAGTCTCTGCTGCTCGAGCCATTCGTTCGGTGCGGCCGCAACGGTGGACATGGCAAGCGCACCGGCTGCAGGCTCCACGGAAAGAGTTCGCACCGAGGCGACCGAATCCACCGCGTCAGATGACTCCAAGTCCGCCAGGGCCTCCGCGGGGATTCCCGCGCCCTCGGAGGACGCGACCACGAGGTCGACCGGATAGTCCTCCGTTAGCGTCGACTGCAGACTGGCGGAGACCGACTGTAATGCGGTCAACATCCCGATAACGAGGCTGCCGCCCAGAGCGATTGCGAGAATCACCGTGCCGGTGCGGCGCGAGGTGCGGACGAGGTTTTCTCCCGCAAGTTTCGAAACAGAACCTGCTCCTGCGGTGACTCGGGCAATGACGGGCATGAGTACCGTCACCAGCAACGGCACCAGGATGATCAAACCGATCGCGAGGACGACTCCTGAGGGCACAAGTAAGAGGAAATTCTGGCTCACAGCTGAGTAGATGGCGGCAGCGATACCGATAACAGTGAGAACAGCACCGATAATCCATGACGCCACGCGGCGACGCGAAGTGCCCTGTTCGGTGGTTGCTGAGGCATGCAGTGCGGCCATCGGCGTAAGCCTGCTTGCGCTTCGTGCCGGCATCCAGGCCGATATCACGGTCAACGCGACAGTGGCGATTACGGCCCAGAGCATCCACCCCCACGCCAGCTGAACGCCCGCGGTGGCCGTATTCGCGACCGTGGCAAGTGCCCAGCCAAGTCCGAAGCCGACCAAGAGACCGAATACGCTGCCGATGAGGCCGAGAAACAGTGCCTCCGCAAGCACGGTGCGTTGCACCTGCGGTCCACTTGCCCCGATCAGGCGCAGCAGGCCGTTCTCGCGTAGTCGCTGTGCGAGGAGCACCTGGAAGGTGTTTCGAATCACCATTGCTGCAGCCAGCAGAGCGATCGCAATGAAGACCAAGAACACGGTCGCCAATACGTTGGTGCCGCCGGTAAGCTGGTCCACCATCTGCTCGATGTAGCTTTGCGTGGTCATTGCTTCGGGCGCGCTGTCCGCATCCCCGAATTCGGCATTCAACGAATCGATCACGGCGGCGGCATCTGCGCCCTCGACGAATTGCAAGAGCACTTCAGTTGCAGAGCCGATTTCGGCAATATCCGTGGCCGTTCCATATGCCGTGATGCCCGCGCCTTCGGCACCTTCGGGTAACTCCACGATCCCGGACACTTCAAATTCCAGGTCAGGCTCCGTCGACATGGCTGACGCGGGGATGACATCGCCTACGGCAAGCCCGAGCCGTTCGAGCGCGCCCGCGGTTAACACGATCTGTCCGGTCTCGGGCCAGGACCCTTCAGTGAGCGTCATCCACCGCAGTGGCTCCGACTCCGGTACCGATTGCAGTGTGACTTGATGATCGGTATTGCCCAGTATCGCCAGGACATACGCCGAATAGAGCGGCTCTGCGCTCGCCACTTCGGAATTCGATTCAATTTGCCCACTGGTCGAATCAACGTCGGTGGTCGTCACCACCGCATCCGCCTCGGCAAAGGGTGCTGCCAACTCATTCTGCAACGAGGCGTTGAGGGTGGAGATGAAGGTGCCTGTCGCGGTGATTGCCATGGCGCTGAGGAGCGCGGCAAGCGCGATAGCGAGAACGCGTCGAGGGTTGCGGCGCAGCTGTTTGCCCGCCAACTTGGTCGTGGCGCTCATGCTCCCACCTCCGCCATTGTTGCGACGATGTTTTCGTAGCTGGTGTCACGGATTTCGTGCGCGATTCGGCCATCGACCAGGACGAGCACCCGATCGGCGAATGCAGCAGCAGCAGGATCGTGGGTCACCATAATGACCGTCTGTTGGCGCTGTCGGGAGGCTGACTGGAGGCTTTGCAGCAGTTCTCGGCCAGTGCGGAGATCGAGCGCGCCCGTGGGCTCATCGGCGAAGACGACCGCCGGCCTCGTCAGCAACGCGCGGGCCACTGCGACACGTTGCTGCTGTCCACCGGATAGCTGGTGTGGAAGGTGGGTGAGTCGCTCCAGGATGCCGAGTTTGGCCGCGAGCATCTCGAGTTCGGCTTCATCCACACGCTTGCCTGCCAAATGGATCGGCAAGGCAATGTTCTCGCGCGCGGTGAGCGTGGGCACGAGGTTAAATGACTGGAAAATAAACCCGAGTCGATCGCGACGAAGCGTCGTGAGATCTTTGTCCCGCATCCCGATAATCGACTGGCCTTCGATCACGATATCGCCGGAGGTCGGATTGTCGAGACCCGCGAGCAGATGCATGAGCGTCGACTTACCGGAACCCGACGGTCCCATGATCGCGGTGAATTCACCTGTGCCGAACATCGCATCCACTTCATTCACTGCGTAGACGAGTGCGTCCCCTTGGCCGTACACGCGCGTGAGCCCGCGGCAAGCGACGGCGGCGGGCGGATTCGGTTGCTCGTGGTGCTGGGGTAGGGGCTGTGACATGACGATGCTCCTTCGGTGTTCATTGGGCTCCCGGCGAGCCCGATATCACTGAAGCTATTTCGCGCGGGGACATCCGCACATGGTGCAAACGGACCGAATCGGTAGGGAGAACCCCATACCTTTGGAGGGGATACGCGGTGGTCCACGCTTCTACCATTGGGGCATGCACGATAGCTTTCTCGCCACCCACGAGCGCCCCGGCCGCTTGGTCTTGATGGACGCCGTGGCGAGTTTCGCGTTTGCCACGGTATGGGTGCTTTTCTTGGGCGGTGTTGGTGCGCCAGAAAGCTGGTTCCTCAACGTGCCGGCAATGCTCCTTCTGCTTATCCGTCGGATAGCACCCGTGACGTTCCTCTTCCTAGCTACCGTGCTCGCTGGGGCCAGCTTTGCCACAGGCTTCACGATGCAATTTCTCGTGTACTGCCTCGTACTCGTCGGCGCGTATGGCACAGCAGCTTTCGCGCCGAAACGGTTGCGGCTGGTCGGATTTATACCGCTCCTGCTCGCGGTATTACTCCTGGTGTTCGTCGAACTGTTCTTGCTTTTCCCCGAGATCTCGAACTATTTCATCGCCACGGCCGAGTTGTCATTCGAAGAGCGACTCGTGGCGGTTATGACGATCAGCATCGTGAGCACAATCGCGTTTGTTGCGGCGTGGGCCCTCGGTATGCTGCGGCGGAGCCAGCTCATGGATGTGGTGCGGCAGCGAGAGCGTGCGGATCTGCTGGAACGAGACGCTCACCGGCTGGCGGAGTTGGCGGTCACCGAGGAACGCACCAGAATCTCGCGCGAAATGCACGACATCATTGCGCATTCACTCGCGTCGATTCTGACGCTCGCGGAAGGCGGTCGCATGGGCACTAAGGATGCGGAGTCAGCGTTCTCGAACCAACTCTTTGGCAAGATTTCGGATGCGTCCCGCTCCGCCCTGAGCGAGGTGAAGGTCCTGCTTCGCCAGGTGGATGCCGAGCAGGATGATCGACCAACATACGGTGCTCAAGATATTCGAGACCTTGCGGAAGGAGCGCAGCTCGCCGGTCTGCCATTGACCTTCGAAGAAACGGGCGAGGCCCGAACGCTTCCGGCCGGACACTCCTTGGCGGTGTACCGGGTGGCCCAAGAATCGATCACCAATATTTTGAAGCACGCTCCCGGTTGCGCGAGTGAGATGACCCTGCACTGGGGTGGTGAAGAGTTTGTCTTGGTCACTCGAAATGAACTTGCTGTCGCGGAAGGCTTTGCCATTGATGATTCTGCGGAGGGGAAAGGCCTGGTCGGAATGCGTGAGCGCATAGAACTCTTTGATGGGGAAATGCAGGTGGCGCATACACAACACATGTTTGAAATTCGCGCTACTTGGCCCTATCCCGCCGCCGCATAATTCCACCGATATATCCAAATCAATTCATTGAGGATCATTCTTTATGACCGAAGCTGCCCCCATTCGAGTGCTTATTGTGGATGACCAATCCCTGGTTCGGGAAGGACTTGCGCTCATTGCTGGCTCAGACCGAAGTCTCGAGGTGGTGGGTCAAGCGGAGGACGGTCGAGCAGGCGTCGCCGCCGCGCTCCAGTTGCGCCCGGACATCGTGCTTATGGATGTGCGCATGCCGGTGATGGATGGCATCGAGGCGACCGCCAAACTGCTCGAACATGAGGCAGAGGCGGAAGAGATTCGGGTGATCGCACTCACCACATACGATTCGGAAGATTTCGCGGTCCGGATGCTGGCTGCGGGGGCATCTGGGTTCCTTCTTAAGGATGCTCCGGGTGAGGACCTCGTGCGCGCAATCCACACCGTTCATGCTGGGAACGCGATTATTGATCCCTCAATGACAAAGACACTGGTGAATCGACTTACGCAGAATAATGCGACAGATGTCGCGGAAGATACACATAGTCGGGTCGAAGAGCGCGACAGAATGATTTCGATGTTGACTGCGCGTGAACGTGATGTTCTCGAATACCTTGTTCAGGGTGACTCAAATTCTCAAATTGCAGCGAAGCTCTTTCTCGCTGAAGTGACCGTTAAGTCGCATGTGGGGCGGATCCTCGACAAGTTTAATTTGCCTGATCGGGTGCACGTTGTCATTTGGGCCTATGAATCCGGCTTTCAACGTTAGTAGTATCAGTTCCCTATTGGAACCCGGTCCACTTATGTATATTGAAGTGGAGCACCTGTTGCCTCATGTCAATACCTCCGGGAAGGTTGATTCGTTGCCTCAAGTA